>NZ_JAMPTM010000289.1 GCF_025403375.1 Frankia gtarii | reverse complement strand
CCCCCTGACCGGAACGGCTGCGACGGTCGGCGTCAAGATCCGGATGGCCCCAGCTGGGGGCTACTCAGGTCTGCCACGGTCGGACCGCGGCGATGTGACACGAGTCTCGTGATACGCACTACAGTGATCTATAGTGAGGTCACACACCGTTACCCATGGAACGATGACGGTGTGGACCTCGCAGCCGATGACTGCGTCGCGGAGGTGGAGCCATGTTCGGTCTGACGGTGCGCTTCGAGGTTCGCCCGGATACCGCGGACGAGTTCGACGACCTCGTGGCGCGAACCGTGCCCCTCATCGCGCAGCGGGAGCCGGGAACGCTGATCTACACGACGCACCGCATCGCCGGCGACCCGAACGCCCGGCTGTTCTACGAGCTGTACCGGGACCGCGACGCCTTCGAGGAGCACGAGAACCAGCCGCACATGCGCCGCTTCGCCGCCGGCCGGCAGCACCTGCTCACCGGCCCCCCGCGCATCGAGTTCATCACCTTCACCACCGGTACCGGCGTCCCGGTGGCCACCGAGGCCTAGGACGAACAGGTCCGAACTCCGGACGGACGGACGGACGCCGGCCGGGCGGGTCGGCGGGGCGAGTGAACGCGGGTGAACGCGGTCGGGAGCGTGACGCATGAGGATCGGATTCATCGGCCTGGGCGGGATGGGCGCGGCGATGGCCCGCAACCTGATCGCCGCGGGCCACACGGTGCTGGTCTGGAACCGCTCCCCCGGGCCCGTCGACGAGCTGGCCGCGGCCGGCGCCGTCCCCGCCGGCATCGAGGAGGCGTTCGCGACCGGGACCGTGCTGAGCATGTTGGCCGACGACCACGCCGTGGCCGAACGCCTGCTCGACCCCGCGGTGCTCGCCGCGGCACCCGTCGGCGCCCTGCACGTGAACATGGCGACGATCAGCACCGCCCTGGCGGAGCGGGCCGCGCGCGAGTACGGCGAGCGAGGCCTGCGCTACCTCGCCGCGCCGGTGTTCGGCCGGACGCAGGCCGCTGCCGCGGGCAACCTCACCGTCGTGACCGCCGGCGACCCGGCGGCGATCGCCGAGGTGCAGCCGCTGTTCGACGTCCTCGGCCGGCGCACCTGGACCGTCGGCGAGACGCCGGCGCACGCCAACCTGGTCAAGATTCTCGGCAACTACCTGATCGCCTGTTCCATCGAGGCGATGGCCGAGGCGACGACCGTGATCGAGGCGGGCGGGCTGGACCCGGCTCTGTTCATCGAGGTGGTAACGGACAATCTGTTCACCGGCCCGGTCTTCGCCGGCTACGGCGCCATGATCGGGGCGAGGAACTACGAGCCGGTCAACTTCCGCCTGCCGCTCGGGTTCAAGGACGTCCAGCTGGCGTTGACCGCGGGCCAGGAACGCAACGTTCCCCTGCCCTTCGGCGGCGTGCTGCGGGACGCGTTCATCGATGCGCTCGCGCACGACCAGGGAGAACAGGACTGGGCGGCGGTGGCCGAAACCGCCCGCCGCCGCGCCGGACTCGCCTGAGGCGGCTCGCGCAGCCCCGGTCGCCGCGCACAAGCCCAGAAGCCGTCGCAGGATGCGGTGTGGCAGCTCGTGGGGTCGCAGGCTGAACGGCGACGAGTCCACTGGGCGCAGAGCAGGAACTGATGATGAGCGCAGCACCGTCCCGCCGTCCCGCCTCGACCTCATGACCAGGGCCGTCACCTTCGCGGCCCTGCTGGTGACCCTGTTCGCGGCACATCAGCTCGCCGATCACGTGCTGGGCCAGACCGATGCCCAGGCGCGGTTGAAGACGACCCCGGGCCCAGCCGGTTGGGCTGCGCTGGGACGACACCTGGCCGCCTACCACGCGGTCATCGTGGTGATGGTGGCGGTGACAGTGGTCGGGCTCGACCTGCGGCTGTCCGTGTCAGGGGCCAGCGCCGGGCTGCTGATCTCGGTGCTCACCCACGCGTTGTGGGACCGCCGGACCGCCGTGCGCTGGCTGCTGACCAGGACGGGTGGCGGGAACTTCGCCAGGCTCGCCAGAAACGGGATGAACGGCATGTACCTGGCCGACCAGTCCCTGCACGCGGCGTCGCTGTGGTTGGCGGCGCTGGTCGCGGCCCTGCTCTGAACCTCCCGAGGGCCCGCGGAGGCGCCCGGCCGTTCCTAGCTGCTCGACGCCGCGCCGCCGGATCCGTCCGACGAGTTCGCCCCGCTCGCCCCGCTCGACTCGCTCGACCCGTGCACGACGCCTGATCCGTGGTCGGAGCCGCCCGCCCCGCTCCAGGACACGTTGTCAACGCTGCCGGGCACGGACCATCGATCGTCGTCGGCGCCGTCGCGACCGGCGTAGTCCCACGACGACGACCATTCCTCCGCGGTGGGTTCGGCGGCGAGGTCGGCGCCCGGCCAGTCGAACCCGCCGCGGGCGAAGCCGAACGAGCCGCCGGCGGAGTGTGCGGACGCCGACCGCTCGGCGGCCCCGGGCGCCGGAACGAACGCCGAGCCGACAACATGCGGGATCACGAGCCAGGCAGTGATGTTGACCCCCACGACGACGAGGATGATGACAACCGGGACCAGGTAGCTGTACGCGGGCGGGAGCACGAGCGCCAGGGTGACCAGCCCTCCCACCAGGAGGGCGACCCCCGCGGCGACCGCGGCGAGGAACCGTGCCATAGGCATGTTCCTATCGCCATCGAGGTCGCGACGACCTCGATCGACGCCAACCCGACAAGCCTGGGGGGCGGTTTGATGGTGATCATCCCGCTTGCTCCGTCCGTCCTCGGGCGACGGCCGCACCGCAGCCGGTGAGGGGACGGCACCCGATCAGGGGCACGGTGTGCGGTGACGCCTCGGCATCTCCCGCTGGCTTTCGATGACCCGCCCGGTCCGCATCGGCGGCAATTACAGCATCTCGTCATCGTAGAGGCACGAAGAGAATGAAGAAACCACTCTCGATCCGAAAACGTGGACGGATCGTGTCCATTCGGCGCAGCGCCGCGGATCGGCCCGCGCCTCGCGGGGCAGCCGCGTGGGGACGCTCCGAGGCCGACGACCGGACTGCGCAGCCACTGGCTCGACGGTGCCGGTCGGAGCATCACCATGGATGCTCCGACCGGACGCCGCCGAGCTCGAGGATGCGACTGGGGCATCGCGGTTCGGGGACGGATGGGAACGACCCGGACACCTCAGCCGCGTCCTTAACCTACCTGCTCGATAGCTTGTAGTCACTGATCGATTACAGGCAGTTCTAGCGTACACCCCGTTTGAGGTCCCTGTACCCGTATGCCGCCGACAGTCGGGCACCTTTCGTCGCGGGACGACGATCGGGCCACATCAGATCATTCCTGGCCCGATCAGCCGAAAATCGAAAATTTTCCGGGGCCGCGGGGCCGCCCGGGGGATGTCGACCCCGCCACACATCGTCCGGGCCCAGCGCACTGGGGCCGTCACCTGGGTAGCAACGACGTATGACACGCGGCGAAGCCACTCGATCCGCCGGACAGATCGCTACGAAGTGCGACTTGTGCATGCTGTCCCGTATTGGACAAAGGTTTCGTGATGACACCCACAGGGTGAGCATCGGGATTCCGGCTTAGTCTGATCGCTCATGAGCGGCGCGCCGGTCGGGGTGTTCGACAGCGGAGTAGGCGGTCTCACGGTGGCCCGCGCCATTCTGGACCAGCTTCCACATGAGCCGTTGGTCTATCTCGGCGACACCGAACGGGCACCCTACGGACCACGCCCGATCGCCGAGGTACGCCGCTACGCCCTCGAGTGTCTTGATCGTCTCGTCGACGAGGGGGTGAAGTTGCTCGTGATCGCCTGCAACACGGCCAGCGCCGCGTGCCTGCGCGACGCCCGGGAACGCTACAGCGTGCCGGTCGTCGAAGTGATCATGCCGGCGACCAGGCGTGCGGTGGCGGCCACCCGCAGCGGCCGGGTGGGCGTCATCGGCACGATCGCCACGATCGGTAGCCGCGCCTACGACGACGCCTTCACCGCCGCCGCGGGCGTCGACCTGACCGGCGTCGCCTGCCCCGCGTTCGTGGATTTCGTCGAACGGGGCATCACCTCCGGGCGCCAGCTACTCGGGCTGACCGAGGCATACCTCGCACCGTTGCAGGAAGCTGACGTTGACACGGTAATACTCGGATGCACCCATTACCCACTGCTGACCGGGGTGATCAGCCTCGTGATGGGAGAGGGCGTGACGCTGGTGAGCAGTGCCGAGGAGACGGCGAAGGACACCTACCGGGTGCTCGCGCGCGACCGACTGTTCCGGGATCCCGAGCTACCACCACCCAGTCATCGTTTCCTGACCACGGGTGACCCAACGCTGTTCACCCGGGTGGGGCGCAGGTTCCTCGGGCCCGAGCTCGTCCAGGTCTCGGCCGTGGCGTCCGGGGAGTCGTCCCCGTCCACGCCGTCCACGCCGCCCACGCCGCCCACGCTGCCCGCCACCAGGACCACGACCACAGCCGTCTGGACCGCCCGAACCGCGGCGGATCAGGATTCCTCCCAGCAGAGCCCGGTGGTGCCACGGTGAAACTGACCATTCTCGGCTGTTCCGGCACGTACCCCGGGCCGAACTCGGCCTGCTCGTCGTACCTGGTGGAGTCGGACGGGTTCCGGCTCGTCCTCGACGCGGGCAACGGGTCGATGGGAGAACTGCAGCGGCACTGCGACCTACGCGACATCGACGCGGTCCTGCTCAGTCACCTGCACGGCGACCACTGCCTGGACCTGGTGGCGAACTCCTACGCGCGGCGCTACCACCCCGAGGGCATGCCGCCCAAGCTCCCCGTCTACGGCCCGATCAACACCCAGGAACGGCTGTGCGGAGCGTTCGAGAAGTGGCCGGACGACAGCCTCGCCGACATCTACGACTTCCGCACCATCGGCGCCGGCTGCCTGCACGTGGGGCCGTTCCGCATCGATCTCACCCGGGTGGCGCACCCGGTCGAGGCCTACGGCGTTCGGGTCACCGCGGAGGATCGGGTGCTCACCTACTCGGGCGACACCGGCGCGTGTGACCGGCTCGTTCGGCTCGCCCGCGACAGCGACCTGTTCCTGTGCGAGGCGTCCTTCCTGGACGACGAGGACAACCCGCCCGACCTGCACCTGACCGGCCGGGAGGCCGGCGAGCACGCGCGCAGGGCCGGCGTGGACCGGCTGGTGCTCACCCACCTGGTCCCCTGGGGCAACGCCGCCCGTTCGGAGGAGGAGGCGGCCGGCGCGTTCGACGGGAACCTGACCATAGCCGCACCCGGGGCCACCTTCGAGGTGTGATGCGGCCGGTCCGAGGCGGGCCGATAGTGTCGCGGGCGTGACACGAGTCGATGGCAGGAAACCGGATGAGCTCCGGCACGTGACGATCCTGCGGGGCTGGCAGGAGCACGCCGAGGGGTCGGCGCTGATCAACGCAGGGAAAACCAGGGTGTTGTGCGCCGCCTCGGTGACCACCGGCGTGCCGCGTTGGCGCAAGGGCAGCGGTCTGGGCTGGGTGACCGCCGAGTACTCGATGCTGCCGCGGGCCACCAACACCCGCAATGACCGCGAGTCGGTGCGTGGGCGGGTCGGGGGGCGCACCCACGAGATCTCCCGATTGATCGGGCGCAGCCTGCGGGCCTGCATCGACCTGGCGGCCCTCGGCGAGAACACCATCGCGATCGACTGCGACGTGCTGCTCGCCGACGGCGGCACCCGCACCGCCGCGATCACCGGTGCCTACGTCGCGCTGGTCGACGCCGCCCGCTGGCTCGGCCGCCCCGCGGCGATCACGACAAGCATCGCCGCGGTGAGCGTCGGGGTGGTGCGGGGCGAGCCGATGCTCGACCTCGCCTACACCGAGGACTCCACCGCGGACACCGACATGAACGTGGTGTGCACCGGAGCGGACGGGTTCGTGGAGGTGCAGGGCACCGCCGAGGGTGCCCCGTTCGACCGGGCGATGCTCGACCGGCTGCTCGACCTCGCCATGTTCGGCTGCGCCCAGCTCACGGAGATTCAGACCGAGGCGCTGCGCGGCCCCGCGCCGGCGGGCCCCGCCCGCCCGGAGGGGACCCGATGACCGCGAAGCCGACCGCCGGCGCGGACGCCACCGCCACCACCGACGCCGCCGCGGACGCCCCGGCCGGCTCGTCGAAGCCGGTGCGGGTGGTGCTCGCCAGCCGCAACGAGGCGAAGCTGACCGAGCTGCGCCGCATCCTGGCGGCCAGTGACCTGGCGGTGGAGTTGGTGGCTCTCCCCGACGGCGAGGAAGTAGCCGAGACCGGGACCACCTTCGCCGAGAACGCCCTGATCAAAGCGCGGGCGGCGGCCGAGCAGACCGGCCTGCCCGCCGTCGCCGACGACTCCGGGCTCGCGGTCGACGAGCTGTCCGGCATGCCCGGCGTGCGCTCAGCCCGCTGGTCCGGCCGGCGGGACGGCACCCGTGCCGAACGCGACGAGGCGAACAACAGCCTGCTGCTCGCCCAGCTCGACGACGTGCCGCCCGAGCGACGCGGCGCCGCCTTCGTCTGCGCGGCGGCCCTGGTCACCCCCGGCGGCGTCGAGCGGGTAACGCACGGGCAGCTACGCGGGGCCCTGCTGACCGGGCCCCGCGGCCAGGGCGGCTTCGGCTACGACCCGCTGTTCCTCGCCGACGGCCAGACCCGGACCAACGCCGAGCTGACCGCCGCCGAGAAGGACACGATCAGCCACCGCGGCCGGGCCTTGCGCGAGCTCGCCATCCTCCTCGGCGAGGTCCTGGCCTCCTGAGCCGGCGAATTCCCGTCTCTTCACCGCCCCCGGGCAAGAGACCCCAACAAGATCACCGAACCCCCACCGCGGCTCCCCCAGGAAGATCGCCGAAGGCGATCTGACGAAAACCCCGAACGGCCCCCTGGGTGAGGGGTCCCCGCAAATCGCCGGAGGCGATTTGCGGGGCTACGCCCACAGCTGGCCTTCGAGTGCCGCCTCGGCCTCCTCGAGGGTGCCGGCATAGGCACCGGTGGACAGGTACTTCCAGCCGCCGTCGCAGACGATGAGGGCGATGTCGGCCGGCCGGCCCTCCCGGACCGCCCGCTCGGCCTGCGCCAACGCCGCGTGCAGGATGGCTCCGGTGGAGATCCCGGCGAAGATGCCCTCCTCCTGGACCAGCTCCCGGGTGCGGCGCAGGGCCTCGCGCGGACCGACGGAGTAACGCGAGGTGAGCACTGACGGGTCATACAGTTCGGGCACAAAGCCTTCGTCGATGTTGCGCAGGCCGTACACGAGCTCCCCGTAGCGGGGCTCGGCAGCGACGATCGTGATGCCGGGCACCCGCTCCTTGAGGTAGCGGCCGGTGCCCATGAGGGTGCCGGTCGTCCCGAGGCCGGCGACGAAGTGAGTGATGGCGGGCAGGTCCTCGAGGATCTCCGGGCCGGTCGTCTCATAGTGCGCCTGGGCGTTCGCCGGGTTGCCGTACTGGTAGAGCATGACCCAGTCGGGGTTCTCCGCGGCGAGCCGCTTCGCGACGGCGACCGCCTCGTTGGAGCCGCCGGCGGCGGGCGAGTACCGGATCTCCGCGCCCCACATCCGCAGCAGCTGGCGACGCTCCACCGAGGTGTTCTCCGGCATGACGCAGACGAGCTGGTAACCCCGCTGCCGGCAGACCATCGCCAGCGAGATGCCGGTGTTGCCGGACGTCGGTTCCAGAACGGTCGCGCCGGGGGTGAGCAGGCCGCGCTTCTCGCCATCGGCGATCATCCACAACGCCGCCCGGTCCTTGATCGAACCGGTCGGGTTGTTCTGCTCCAGCTTCGCCCACAGCCGGACCTGCGGCGACGGCGACAGTCGCGGGAGCCCGACCAGCGGGGTCCGGCCGACCGAGTCGGCCAGGGAGTCGAAACGCATGAGTCGGACCTGCCGATCGGCTTAGTACTGACCGGCGGGGACGCCGGGTGAGCAGTCGGTGGAGCCACCGGCGACCGCGGGCAGGATGGTGACCTCGTCGCCGTCGTTGAGCTTGGCGTCGAGCCCACCGAGAAACCGCACGTCCTCGTCGTTGACGTAGATGTTGACGAACCGGTGCAGCTCGGCCCCGTCCTCACCGGTCACCAACCGGCCGCGCAGCCCGGAGTACCGGGAGTCGAGGTCGAGGAAGAGCGCGGCGACGGTGTCGCCCGTGCCCTCGACCAGCTTCGAACCTCCCGTGTAGGTGCGCAGGATCGTCGGCACACGGACCTGGACTGCCATGGTGCTCCTTTCGCGGGGGCCAGCGGTCGGGCTCGACCGAGGCGCCGCCCGGACGGGCGGAGGTGTTACGC
>NZ_JAMPTM010000288.1 GCF_025403375.1 Frankia gtarii | reverse complement strand
CCCGCTGCCCGACGCCGCCCAGGCCGACCCCGACCGCCCGCCGGTGTGGCCGGGCGACGATCCGGGCGACGACGCTGCGGCCGGTCCCGATTCGGCGGGCCCGCAGGACGAGCAGGCCGAGGCCGCCTACCGGGACTGGCTGCCCGGCTGGCGGATCTGGGCGACCCGCGCCCGCGCCGACGCCGAGCGCCGCGCCCTGCACAACACCCTGCATGCTGTCGCCGCCCGGGTGGCGCAGGAGGGCGACGCGCTGGAACTGGTGCTGGCCACCGGCCTGCTCACCTGGCAGCCACCCGACGGCCCGCTCATCCGCGAGCATCTGCTGTCCACCCGGGTGACCTGCGAGATCGACCCGGTCAGCTCGGACATCCGGGTGCGGGTGCCGGCGGGCGGGACCACCCGGCTGGGCGACGGCCCGCTGCTCGACGGCCTCGCCGGATTCCGCCGCGAACGGACCAACCACCTGCACGAACGCCTGCACAACCGGCCGCCGGCCCCACTCGGCGCGCACGAGGCGCGGTTGCTGCGGGACTGGCTGACCCTGGCCCTGGACGTGCCGGTGGACGGCTTCGAGCCGCAGGACCAACCGCCACCGCCACCGGACGGCGCGACCCGCCCCCGCGTGACCTACGCCCCAGCTCTCGTGCTGCGCGTACGTGACCAGGCCTCGCTGCTGACCTACTACGAGCGGATGCTGGCGACGCTGCGCGGTGACGGGCCGCCGCCGCTGGGCCTGGTCCAGCTCGTCGCGACCCTGGACGCCGCCGAACGGCTCGCCTGGCTTGAGGCCGAGGGCGCGACGAGCGGTGCCGAGCTCGGCGTCGACCCGCTGCTGCCGCTGCCGGCCAGCCCCGAGCAGGCCCGCGTGCTCGAGCGGCTGCGCCACGACAACGGCGTCGTCGTCGAGGGGCCGCCCGGCACCGGCAAGACCCACACGATCGCGAACCTGATCTCCGCGCTGCTCGCAGAGGGTCAACGCGTCCTCGTCACCAGCCAGAAGGCGCAGGCCCTGCGGGTGCTGCGGGAGAAGCTGCCGCCCGAGCTGCAGCGGCTGTGCGTGTCGTTCACCGACGCCGAGGATGCGTCGGTCCCCACCGGCGGGGCAGGCCTCGGCGGGCTGGGCAGCCCGGTGGGCTCGCCCGAGCTCGCCGCCAGTGTGAGCGCGCTGGCCGCGGAGAAGGCGGTCTACCATCCCGAGGCACTCGACCGCCGGATCGAGCAGGCCGCGCGGCGGCGGGCCGAGGCGCTGCGCGCCCGCGCCGAGCTCGCCGATCGGGCCCGCAGCGCGCGGGTCGCCGAACGCGTCGTGCACCCGGACAGCGAGGTCGGCGCGGCGGGCTGGGGCGGGACCCGGGCGAGCATCGCCGCCCGGGTGCGCGCCGGTGGCGAGGCCCACGGCTGGTTCCCGCCGCCCGCGCCGCCCGCCGGATCCGACGGCGAGCGGCGCGCACCGCTGACCGACGCCGAGGCGGTGGAGCTGTACTCCTTGCTGAGCACGGCTTCGAAGGATGCGGCGCTGCCAGCGGACCGGGCGGACGTCCCGGTACGCGCGGTGCCGCCGATCCTGGCCGCGGAACGCTTCGCCGCGCTGGTGACCGCGGACCGCATGGCCCGGCAGACGGCCGAGGCGGCCCGAGCCGGGGTCGCCACCGCCGCGGCCCGCGGCTTCCTGGACGAGGTCGCCGCGGCCGGATCGTCTCCGACCGGCCCCCTGCGGACGGCGGTGACCGCGCTCGTCCGCGCCCTCGACGACCTGACCGCACATGGCGCCCGTGGGCCGGCGCGGGAGTGGATCCCCGCCGCGCTCGACGATGCCCTGGCCGGGCGGGACCGCCTGCTGTGGGCCAAGGTGAGCGCCGCCGCGCCGCTCATCGCCGAGGCGGCCCGGCATGTCGACGACCTCGGCCTGCACTCCGTGGCGTTACCCTCCGCCACCACCGCCCCGACGGATCCGGCCCGCGCCACGGGCGGACCCCACGAGGACGGACACCGCGAGGACGGACACCGCGAGGACGGACACCGCGAGGACGGACACCGCGAGGGTGAACCCGGCGACGCCGAGCGGGCCGCCGACCTCGATCCCGCCGCGCTGCTCCCCCGCGCCGAGGCTCTGCGCGCCCACCTGGACGGTGGCGCCGAACTGCGCCGGCGCTTCCGGCCGAAGGTGCAGCGGGAGGCTGACGCGCTGCTGCGGCAGGTGACCGTCGACGGGGTCGCGCCGACCACCCCGGAGCTGCTCGACCTCGTCCTGACCCGGCTTCGGGCGGAACTCGCCGTCGAGGCGGCTGGCCGTGGCTGGACCCTGGTGGGTCGCCCGCCGAGGCCCGGCGATCCGCTAGAGGTCCGACTGTCCTGGCTGCTCGAGGGGCAGCAGGCCATCGAGGGAATCGACGCGGTCGTGGCCGCGCGGGACCGGGTCGTCGCCCTCGCCGCCGAGGTGGCGCCCGGGAGCCCGGTCGCGATCGACTCGGCCGCGAACGTGCGGGATCTGGCCGCGGCGATGGCCGCGCTCGAACCGATGGCGGCCGCGGCCGTCGCCGACCGGGCGCTGACCGACCTCGCCGACGGGTACGACCGGCTCGCCACCGACCCCGACACCCCGGCCGCGGTGGCCGCCGAGCTCGGGGCCGTGGCCGCCGCGGCCGCAGCCCGCGACGCCGGCGCCTACGCCGTCGCCCGCGCCGCGCTCGACGCCGCGGTAGCCCGGAGGCAGGCCGCCGCCCGGCGCGCCGAGCTGCACGGCCGGCTGCGCGCGGCCCATCCTGCGCTGGCGGATCTCCTGGCCGCCGCCGCGATCGCGGGACCAGCCCGGCCCGACCGCGGCCCAGGCGACGCGCGCTCGCGCCAGGACGGCGGCGGCGATCCCTGGCCGGCCCGGCTGGAGGTGTTCTCGGCCGCGTGGGCCTGGGCCGTTGCGGCAAGCTGGCTGGCCCGCACCCGGTGTCCGGACGGCCCTGCGAACATCGACGGCGCGTCGCCTGTCGACCTGGACGCCCGGTTGGACGCGGCCGAGGACGTCCTCGCCGCGGCCACCGCGGAGCTGGCCGGGGCGAAGGCATGGAAGCACTGCCTGGAACGGATGGGCGCCGAGCAGTCCGCCGCGCTGCGCGCCTACGCCGACACCGTCGCCGCCGGCGGCACCCTGGCCGGTCGGCACGCCGAGCGCTACCGGCAGGCCGCCCGGGAGGCGATGGAGATCGCCCAGACGGCGGTGCCGGCCTGGGTGATGCCGATCCGGGAGGTGCTCTCGACGATCCCCGCGGTCCGCGACAGCTTCGACGTCGTCATCGTCGACGAGGGCAGCCAGGCCGGACTCGACAGTCTGTTCCTGCTGTGGCTGGCGCCCCGCGTGATCGTCGTCGGCGACGACCGCCAGTGCACCCCGCCGGTCGACCCCGCGCAGGAGCTCGACCCGGTCCTCGACCGGCTCGACGCCCTGCTGCCGGACGTGCCGGCCTGGCTGCGCGTCGGCTTCACCCCGCGGTCCAGCCTGTTCAGCCTGCTGCGGACCCGCTTCGGCGAGGTGATCAGGCTGCGGGAGCACTTCCGCTGCATGCCCGAGATCATCGAATGGTCGTCGGCGATGTTCTACCGGGATGCGCCGCTGCTGCCGCTGCGCCAGTTCGGCGCGGACCGGCTGACGCCGCTGGTCGCCCGGTTCGTCCCGCACGGGTTCACCACGGCCACCCCGGCGGGGCCGCGCAATCCGGCCGAGGCCGAGGCACTCGTCGCGCAGGTCCTGGCCTGCGCCGAGGACCCGCGTTATGCCGGGCTCAGCTTCGGGGTGGTGGTCACCCAGGGCACCGCGCAGGCCACGCTGATCCGCGACCGGCTCGCCGAACGGATGTCGGCAGCCGAGCACCTGCGTCGCCGGCTACGGGTGGGCACTCCGGCCGACTTCCAGGGCGACGAGCGTGACGTCGTGTTCCTGTCGCTGGTCGTCGCGCCGGGCGACCAACCAGTCCCGCTGACCCGGCTGGAGTACCAGCGGCGGTTCAACGTCGCAGCCTCCCGGGCGCGCGACCAGGTCTGGCTGTTCCACTCGGTGGCGCCGGCCGACCTCGACCACCAGGACCTGCGCCACAGCTACCTCAGCTACGTGCTGTCCGCGGCGCGCCCGGCCGTGCCGCTGCCTGGAGTGACGCCGCCTGGAGTGACGTCGCCTGGAGTGACGCCGCCCGGGGTGACGACGCCCGGGGTGACGCCGCCGCTCGCCGAGGTCGCCACGGACCGCCCCCATCCGGCCTTCGGCTCCCTGTTCGAGCAGCGGGTGTTCCGCCACCTCGCCGGCCGCGGCTACCTCGTCACGCCCCAGGTGGAGGTCAACGGCCGGCGAGTCGACCTGGTCGTGACGGGCGGGCGGGCACGGTTCGCGGTCGAGTGCGACGGCGACGTCGGCCCCGGGCCCGCGGAGATCGCCCGCGAGTTCGACCGGGAACGGGAGCTGCGCCGGGCGGGGTGGCGGTTCTGGCGGGTCCGCCAGTCGGACTTCGAACTCGACCCGGAGGCGGCGCTGGCCTCGCTGTGGCCACGGCTGGCGGCTGCCGGAATCGCTCCGATCCCGGCCGAGCGGGACAGCGTCGACGGCCGGGCGGCGCCGGGCGGCCCGGCCGCCGTCCGCGGGCCGGTCCGGGCCGGCGCGGACGAGCTGCTGCACCGTTGGCGCCCGATCGCGCTCTCCGAGCTGGAGGGCCTCGACGACGCGCCGACGCCGGCCGAACGGCACGATCCGGCCGGTGCCCGGCGCTTCCCGGGCACCGGCGTCTCGGCCGGCTGATCATCGGCTGCTGCCGGCCGAGCCGAGAATGGTCAGGGCGGCGGCCCGCCGACCCCGCTGACCCCGCTGACCCCGTCGGGCTTGGAATGCGCGGACTCGGAACGCTCGCCCACCGGTTGCGCGGTCCCGCCGGGCGGGTCGATCGACCCGGAATCGGGCTCGATGTCGTCGTGGCCTCCGTCGCTGCTGTCACCCGCGTCGGCGGCGCCGACGATGCGGGCGAACGGCGGCCGGTGCAGCCGGGGCTTCGCCGCCGCCGGCTCGGCGAAGTCCGACCGGTGGATGCGGCAGAACGCGCCCGGCGCCCCGGAGCCCAGCCGGCACACCCCGATATCCGCCGCCGCCGTCAGGTAGGCCAGCGCCTCGGCGCGTTCGAGCCCGATCCGGCTCTGCAGGAACAGCACCGCCGAACGGGTCGCGCGGCGGATCGCCTCGGTCAGGTCGGCGTCGAGGCCCATGGTGACCCACATGGCGTCGGTCTCGATGAACGGCTCACGCAGCGCGCCGAGGGCGGCTCGGGCGGCCGTCTCCCGTAGCGCCGTCAGGCGCAGGGTCGCGCGCAGCGGGCCCTCCAGGGCCGTCCCGCCGATCTTCCCGTCGCCGAGGGCGTAGTGCGGGTCGCCGACGGCGAACAGCGCGCCCCCGACCTGGACGGGCAGGTAGAGCCGGGCGCCGGTGCCGAGATCGCGGCAGTCCAGGGCGCCGCCGTGCGGGCCGGCCGCGGTGGACGCGATGACCTCGGTGGTACTGTCCACCGCGACCGCCATGACGCCCAGGAACGGAGCCAGCGGGAAGCGGGCCCGTCCGCCGCTCGTGCTGGTCAGCGAGCCGAAGAGGCGGCCGCGGCGGCGTTCGACGGCGCAGAAGGTGGTGACGGTGCGAAAGCGCTGCCAGTGCCGGGCGTCGGCGTCCGGCTCGGGTGGTTCGCCCTCCGGAAACTCCCCGGCGAGCAGGCCGGCGCCGTGGCGAGTGGAGACGATCCCGTACCGGGCCCGCGGGTGCAGCGACAGGACATCGACGCGCAGCACGTCCCCGGGCTGGGCGCCGCGGACGAGCACCGGCCCGGTCACGATGTGCGGGGCGTCCACGCCGAACCGGTGCGGCAGGCCGGAGGCGGCGATCGCCCGGGCGTCGGCAAGGACCTCCGAGGGCGGCACGCCGAGGTTGGCGAGGAACGCGTCGGGGTCACGTCCCTGGTCGCCGAGGATCCCCTCCGAGCTGACCGTGTCGAAGGTGACCGTGGCGCCGGAGTCGACACTGAGCACGGGCCTGGTCAGTGCGTTGGGCAGCTCGCCCCATGTGACGGTCTCGGGGGTGGAGGGCAGGTAGTGCTTCCCCTCGATCTTGCCCCGTCCCGGCTGCAGCGCCACAGGCGGACCTACCGGCCCCGCCGCCGGGCGAATGGGCCCCCACCGGGACGAATCGCCTGGACGCGCGGTCGGCCGGCCCCTGGCGTCCCGGTGGGCCGGACATGGCATACGGAGCGACAGGACTGGTCAGGCACGCGCGTCAGATTTCCAGTGAGATATGACGGGAAGGTGACGTGGATGTTGCGGTTACGGTCATTCCGTCGGCAGAGGTGTGCTGGGCCGGTGAATATGGAATCCGTCGGTCCCCCGAGGCCGTCAGGCGTGCGGCTCCACCACTTCGGTGCTACTGCCTGCGATGTCATAGTCACCCCTGCCCGCGGCGCGGGGGTGCCATGACCGCGACGTTGCGGGATCTCGGCGAGTTCGAGCTGATCCGCGCGATCACCGCCCGCTTCGCCCGCGGCCGGGATGTGCTCGTCGGCCCGGGGGATGACGCCGCGGTGCTGGCCGCGCCGGACGCCCGGGTGGTCGTCACCACCGACCTGCTGCTGGAGGGTCGCCACTTCCGGCGGGACTGGTCGTCGGGTGTGGACGTCGGGCACAAGGCCGCGGCGCAGAACCTTGCGGACGTGGCGGCGATGGGCGCCCGGCCGACCGGGCTGTTCGTCGGCTTCGCCGCGCCCGGTGACCTCACCGTCGACTGGGCTCTGGCGCTGGCCGACGGGCTCGCCGCCGAATGCGCTTCGGCCGGGGCCAGCGTCGCCGGCGGCGACATCAGCTCGGCCGACGCCATCATGCTGGGGGTGACCGCCCTCGGCGATCTCGAGGGTCGGGCTCCGGTGCTGCGCTCGGGGGCCCGACCGGGCGACATGGTCGTGCTCGCCGGCTCCGTCGGCCGAGCCGAGGCGGGCCTGGCCCTGCTCACCGCGGGACGCGGCCACGACGCCGACGTGGATGCCGGCTGGGCGGAGCTGGTCGCGGCACACCGCCGTCCCCGACCGCCCTATCCGTTGGGCCCGGCGCTCGCCGCGGCGGGCGCGCACGCCATGTGCGACGTCTCGGATGGCCTGGTTCAGGATCTCGGCCACATCGCCGCCGCCTCGCAGGTGCGGATCGATCTCGACCTCGCCGCCCTGACCAACCTGGCCGCCGACGGGCCGCTGCGGTCGGCCGCGGCCGAGCTGGGGGCGGATCCGCTGGACTGGGTGCTCACCGGTGGTGAGGACCACGCGCTCGTCGCCTGCCTGCCGCCGTCGGCGGTCATCCCCGCGGGCTGCGAACAGATCGGCCTGGTGCTGCCCGGCGCCGGCGTGACCCTGGCCGGGCAGCCGGCCGTCGGGCGCGGAGGATGGAATCACTTCGCCTGACCGCGGGCCCGACGGCTCAACGGCCTGGCCGGACAAACACGTCCAAACAGCAGAATCGCCCCGGCGGATCGGCCGGGCGAACTGCATGACGCGAACCAAGTAGACGCCGGCCCGCCAGGTCGCCTCACGGGCGTAGGTCGCTCGAAGCGACTTTTATTGGGTCCGGGGGCCATGATGCGGGCCGGCGACACTGAGCTTAACGGATGGACGGCTCCGGGTGTTCCCCGCCGCGGAAGCGGACGAACGACTCGGATCGGTCGAAGCGATTACCGAGGCGCCGGTGGACCACCCTCCGCGCCTGGCCGGCCAACCGAACATCGGCCGCACGGACAGCGGGATGGCATCAATTCGGCACGCACCGTGCCTGTGACCAGACCGGGCAGGGCCGCTCCTGCCCTGGGTGTCCAGAGCGGGTAGCCTGAGCAGACGGTGGCAGAAGGGCCTTTCGGAGGCCGTGAAGTGAGACCGTGGATAGAGGCGAATGGCCCCGTGACAGCACCGACGGTTCCTGCGTCAGGACCTGACTTCGGACCTAATGAATGGCTGGTCTTCGAGATCTACCAGCAGTTCCTCGAAGATCCACAAAGCGTGTCGCCGGAGTGGCAGGAGTTCCTCTCCGACTACCAACCCACCGCGCCGCCGGCCAGCTCCGGCACGGACACGCGCGCTGAGGTGGTGGCACCGAGTGGCACCTCGCCCGGCGGTGAGGCCTCTCACACGGCGCCGCCCACGGCGAAGCCTACCCCGCCTGCGGCTCCGGCGTCCGTGCCCACTCCGGCCCCGCCCGCGCAGCCCGCCGCGGCGGCACC
>NZ_JAMPTM010000287.1 GCF_025403375.1 Frankia gtarii | reverse complement strand
CCGCTTTCCTCTGATCCCCTCGCCCCCGAATTCCCAGCCGTCATCGGGGGGACGGCGGTCTGGCGGAGCCGTGCTCGCCAGACATCGCCGCGGAACCGGAGGAGCTGGCTCCATCACCGGAGCCACTGCGATCACGTGAGGCTCCTGGACCGCCCGAGCCGTCGGCACCGCCCGAGTTGTCGGGGTGGCCGCTGGCCGCCGGTCGATCCGCCGACGACTCTGTCGCGGACCGGCCCACGTCGCCCCGCTTGGCCTCTCCTCGGCGGTTACGGGCGCGCCCCGCGGTAGCGGAGCCGCCGCGGGGAACGGCGCCGGCCAGCTCAGTCGGCCCGCGGGGATCCGCCGCAGCGGACGGGTCGGCGTCGATCGGCTCCCGCGCGGCCGGCACGGAAACGGCTTTGCGCCTACTCCCGGCGGTTGCGTTGCGGTGGCCGCCGAAACGGCCGGACGCAGCGGCCGACGATGTCTGCGCCGACAAGGCGCCGGGCGCCGCGGAGGCCCCGATCGGTCGGGCGGGCCCGACGCCGACGTCCGGCGCGGGGAAGTCGGCCACCCGGATCTTCGACGAACGGGCGTGTCGGCCCCGCGGCGCGTAGTTACCGTACTGGGAGAAGTAGTAGGCGTCCGGCCCCTTCGTCGGGACCATGTTCAGCACCGTGCCGACCATCCGGGCGTCGACCGCGCGCAACGCCTCGGCGGCACGGCGAAGCTGCTCGCGGCGGGTCCGGCCGACCCGGGCCACCAGCAGGACCCCCTCGGCCCGGGTCGCGAGCACCGCGGCGTCGGTCACCGGCAGCAGGGGCGGGGCGTCAATCAGCACGATGTCGAACCGAACCTGCAGCAGCTCGATGAGGTCGGCCATGCCCTTGGAGCCCAGCAGTTCGCTGGGGTTCGGGGGGACCGGCCCGGAGGCGAGCACCTCGACCCGGCCATCTCCCACCCGGCCTTCGCCCCACGGCTGCAGCACGTCGTCGAGGTCGGCGGCGCCGATGAGGACGGAGGTCAGACCGGCCGCGGACTCGACGCCGAGGTATTCACCGAACGACGGCCGGCGCAGGTCGCCCTCGATCAGGCAGACCCGGGCACCGCCCTGGGCCAGGCTGATCGCCAGGTTACAGATCGTGGTGGTCTTGCCCTCGCCCGGCACGGAGCTGCTGACGAGGATCGACCGGGGGCCGGCGTCGACGTCGACGAACTGCAGGTTGGTGCGCAGCTGCCGGAAGGCCTCCGCGCGGGCGGAGTGCGCCCGGGCGTTGATGACGAGCGGCCGGCGGACCGCGTCGGCGTCGTAGGCGATCACGGCGAGGTTCGGCAGATCCGTCGATTCCCGGGCGTCTTCCTCCCCGGAAACGCTGGTGTCCAGGCGGAAGCGGACAAGCGCCGCCGCGATGCCGACGATCAGCCCGAGCAGCACGCCGAGAGCCAGGTTGCGGGTCGGTTGCGGCGAGACCGGCGTGACCGGCAGCTTGGCGCGTTCCCAGACGCTCACCCGCACGGACGGCGGTTCGTCGTCGGTGGGCGCCTCGATCTGCGCGACGGCGAGGGAGAACGACTCGCCGACCGTGTCGGCGATCGACTGGGCCCTTCTCGGCACCCGGTCACGGACGGTGGCGCGCAGCAGCACAGTGTCCGGGACCGCCTGCGCGGAGATCTGTCCCCGCAGCATCTCCGGGGTCGTCTTCAGGTGGAGCCGGTCGATGACCGCGGTCGCCACCCGCTCGCTGGCCACGAGGTTCGCGTACGACTTCACCCGCTGTTGTGAGAGCAGGCCGCCCTGGTAGGCCGATGCGGCGCCCTCGGCGTTGTCGGGTGAGGAGACGACCATGGTCACAGACGCGGCGTATTCCTTCGTCGCCCGCCAGGTCGCGGTGGCGGCAAGCAGGCCGCCGAGCACCACGCAGGCCACCATGAGCATCCAGCTGCGGCGAAGGACGCGGACATAGTCACGCAGTTCCACTCGTCGACCACCCTCCCGGGATGTATATGACGACCACTCACCGTCATCGAGGACTACCTCAACATACTCGATGCGTAGCGATTCTTTTACTCTCCGTTACGCTTACTCTATGACCTCATGTGGAGACGTAGAGTAGACGGCACGGTCGGCGACCGACGGACAGCTCATCTCGCGCGGCGCGTCTCGCGGCTCAACCTCCGCCAGCGAGTCGAGCTGCAGATCGCCCTCGACAGCGCGGCGATGATCCTCGGTCTCACCGCCGCCCAGCTTGGAAGGTTCGACTTCACCTTCGATGCCCTGGCCGACCTCGACTTCTGGGTGATCTGCGCCCTGGCGGTCTGCCTGCTCCATTTCCTGGGCACGGCGCTGCACCTCTACCTGGGGCGCTACCGGTTCGGCGGATTCGAGGAGGTCCTCGGGCTGCTCGTGGCGGTACTGCTGACGATCGTCGGTCTGCTCGTCGTCATCGCCGCCTTCGGCTCGCCGCGCCCGATGCCGCTGAGCGTGCCGCCGCTCGGCGGCGCGGTGACCCTGGTCGTGATGTTCGGCGTGCGCTACCTGTGGCGGCTGCTGGAGGAACAACTGCGCCGGCCGAACCGGGACAGCGCCGAGCCGGTGCTGATCTTCGGCGCCGGCCTCGGCGCCGAAGGGGTCCTCGCGGCGATGCTGCGCACCCAGGACAGCCCCTACTACCCCGTCGCGCTGCTCGACGACGACCCGAACCTGCGCAACCTGCGGCTTTTCGGGGTGCGGGTGCTCGGCGGACGGGAGGCGATCGGCAGGGTCGCGGCAACCACCGGCGCCAGAACCCTGCTGGTGGCCATCCCGAGCGCGGACGCAGGACTACTCCGGGAGATCAGCAGAATCGCCGAGAGCGCCGGCCTCAAGGTGAAGGTCCTACCCAAAGTCGGCGATCTGATCGAAGGGCGGGTCGGCGTCGGCGACATCCGCGACCTGGATCTCGCCGACCTGCTGGGCCGCCGCCAGGTCCGCACCGACGTCGCCGCCGCCGCGAGTTACCTGGTGGGCCGCCGGGTGCTGGTGACCGGCGCGGGCGGGTCGATCGGCTCGGAGCTGTGCCGGCAGATCGCCAACTACGGCCCGGAAGAACTGATCATGATGGATCGGGACGAGTCCGCACTGCGGGCGGTGCAGCTGTCAATCTCGGGCCGCGCGATGCTCGACGACGACACGATCGTGCTCGGCGACATCCGCGACCTCGACCTCGTCACCACCCTGTTCATGGAGCGTCGCCCGCAGGTCGTGTTCCACGCCGCGGCCCTCAAACATCTCCCGCTGCTCGAGCGCTTCCCCGGCGAGTCGGTGAAGACCAACGTCTGGGGCACGCTGGCGATCCTGCAGACGGCCGTGGCCTGCGGCGTCGAGCGGTTGGTGAACATCTCGACGGACAAGGCCGCCAACCCGGTCAGCGCGCTGGGCTACTCCAAGCGGATCACCGAACGGCTCACCGCCCATCTGGCGCGTGAGGCCAGCGGAACGCTGGTCAGCGTGCGGTTCGGCAACGTGCTGGGAAGCAACGGCTCCGTGCTCACCGTCTTCGCCGGCCAGCTCGCCGTGGGCGGGCCGATCACGGTCACCCATCCCGACGTGACCCGGTACTTCATGACCATCCCCGAGGCCGTGCAGCTTGTGCTGCAGGCCGGGGCCCTCGGCTCCGCCGGCGAGGCCCTCGTCCTCGACATGGGCGAACCGGTGCGGATCGCGGACGTCGCCGCACGGCTCGTGGCCCGCGAGAACCAGCCAATCGAGATCATCTACACCGGGCTGGGCCGCGGGGAGAAGCTGCACGAGGAGCTGTTCGGCGCCGGCGAGACCGACCAGCGTCCGCACCATCCCCTGATTTCCCACGTCGCCGTGCCCCCGCTGGACCCGACCCGGGTACTCGCCCTCGACCCCTGGGCCGCGCCGGCGGAGGTCATGGCCGAGCTCGCCGCCCTGGCCGGCGAGGACGTCCTCGTCCCGGCCACCCTGGCCGCCGACGTCACGGCCGCCCGCGCCACCGCGGCAACCCCCGCCGCCGCGCCCTGGACCGGGACCGGAGCTGGAGCTGGAGCTGCTGGAGCCGGGGCCGGGGCCGGTCAGCGATCGGCAGCCGGGCTGATTCCCCGTCAGCCGACGGCGGATCGCGCCGACGCCGCCCGGCCGGCCACGCCATGACCCTGGCAGGTCGGGTGGCGGTCAGAGCCGCTCGGATGCCGCCGTTTCGGGCACCGCTGCGGGGCTGACGCCCGGTGCGGTGCCGTTCCGGTCGGCATACCAGGCGACCGTCGTCGCCAGTGCGGCGGGGAGGTCCAGGCCGGTCGCGTCGGGGAAAAGCGCCCGCATCGTCGCCGTGTCCGCCTGGGAGTCGCGGACGTCGCCGGTGCGGGGCGCGCCGTGATGCACGCTCAACCGGCGTCCGACGATCCGCTCCAGCTCGCCGATGACGGTGAGCAGGTCCGTGCGGGTGCCGAAGGCGATGTTGACCGGCTGTGGGTGGCTCACCCGGCGCATCGCCGCGTCGCGCAGCAGGCCGGCGACGCCCGCCACGTAGGTGAAGTCCCGGGTCTGGTGGCCGTCGCCGTGCACCGTCAGCGGCCTTCCCGCGAGCGCGGCGTCGATGAAGGTGGGGACGACGGCGGCGTAGGCGTGCCCCACCGACTGGTACGGGCCGAACACGTTGAACAGCCGGGCGGCGAGCACCGGCAGGCCGAATCCCGACTGATAGGCCAGCGCGTAGCTCTCCGCGGCGAGCTTCGAGGCCGCGTACGGGCTGCGCGGCCGCGTGGGGGTGTCCTCCGCGCGAGGCAGCGGGCCCGCCCCGCCGTAGACGGACGAGGAGGACGCGACGACGACGTGCGTCTCGGCTCGCTGGGCAACGCCGAGCACCGTCAGGGTGCCCGTCGCGTTGACCGTGTGGGTGGCCATGGGGTCGAGCAGCGAACGCTCCACCGACGGCCGGGCCGCCAGGTGCACGATGCTCTCCGCCCCCGTGCACGCCTCCTCGACCAGGGAGCGGTCGGTGACGCTGCCGATCACCAATCTCACGGGCAGTCCCGCGAGGTTCGACACCGCCCCGGTACTGAGATCGTCGACCACCACCACCTCGGCTCCGGCGGCGAGCAGCGCTCTGGTCAGGTGGGCACCGATGAAGCCGGCACCGCCTGTCACGACTACCTTCACCGATTCATCACCCTTCGAGTTCAGAAGGATGCTCATAGTAGTAGAGCCGACTCGATTCGCCGGCCATTCCGCGCGGAACGCACCCGAAAATCTCGCCAGATCGTTACTGTGAGTGTCAGGTTGAACTCGTAGGGACGCAGGTTTACGGTCACCGCGTGCCCGACCACCCGCGCTCGCTGGTCATCGTCGGCGCCGGCGGTCACGGTCGGGAGTTGCTCGACGTGGTCGAGGCGGTCAACACGGTCGACAGCCAGCTCCGCTACGCCTTCCTCGGCTTCCTCGACGACGGATCAGCGGACCCCGACCCGGTCGCCCGCCGCGGAGCGCCCCTGCTCGGCGGGCTGGACCTGCTCGGCCGCCTCGACGCCGACTACCTGATCGGCTTCAGTGACGCCGCGGGCCGCCTGCGCGTCGACCGTTACGCCAGCGTCCACGGCCGGCGCCCGGCGACTCTCGTCCACCCGCGCGCCAACCTCGGCGGCGACGTCCGCCTCGGGCCCGGCACCGTGATCTGCGCGTTGGCCAGCATCACGACGAACGTCCGCACCGGCCGGCACGTGGTGGTCAACGTCGGCGCCAGCGTGGCCCACGACTGCCGCATCGGCGACTACGTGACGATCGCGCCGGGCGCGCGGATCTCCGGCGGGGTGGCGGTCGGCGCCCAGGCGTGGATCGGCGCCCAGGCGAACATCGTCGCCCGCCGCAGCGTCGGCGACGGCGCGGTCGTCGGTGCCGGCGCCGTCGTCACTGACGACATCCGCGCCGCCCAGGTCGTCGCGGGCGTGCCGGCCCGGCCGATCGACGCCGCCCCTGACCGGCCCCGGCTGCCCGGCGACCGCGCCGGTCTCCCGCCCGGCCAGCGCGACGCCCCGACACCGCGCTGAGGGCGCCACCGCCCACTCGGACCCGGGGCCACGGCCTGGCCACCCCGTCCTCGGCCTGCTCCGCATCTGCCGCCGGCCCCGCCGATTCCCCCATATCGGCCCGGCCGGTACCGCCTGTGGTCCTAGGATCGCCTTGTGGAGCGCTGGTTCAACCTCTCGGGCTGCGACAACGTACGCGATCTCGGTGGGCTACCCACCCTCGACGGGGCAGCCACCCGGCACGGGGTGTTCCTCCGGGCCGATTCGGTGCAGACTCTGACCGACGCCGATGTCATCCTGCTGCGGGAGACCTTCGGCCTGCGGACGATCATCGATCTGCGGGCCAGGGAGGAGGCGGCGCGGGAAGGCCGGGGGCCCCTCGCCGAGGAACCCATCGACTATCACAACCTGTCGTTCCTGCCCGGCGAGTGGGTGATGCCGGACGACCCGCGGTTTCCCGCGATCGTCCGCGATCTCGACTCGGTCGACCGCATCGAGCACTACCTGGACTATCTGCGCCTCGCCGGCCCCGCCGTCGCCCAGGCGCTACGGGTGCTGGCCCAGCCGACCGCGGGCCCCGCGCTGTTCCACTGCGCGGCCGGCAAGGACCGCACCGGCGTCCTCGCGGCCCTGCTGCTGAGCATCGCCGGGGTCGACCGCGAGGCGATCGTCGCCGACTACGCCCAGACCAACGAGCGGATTCACCTGGTCAACGCCCGCCTGGCGAAGCGGCCCTCCTACAACCGGCCGACCGCCCCGCTCACCCCCGACGCACTGTCCTGCCGTCCGGAGGTCATGAGAGGCTTCCTCGCCGGCGTCGACGCCAGCTGGGGTGGTCCCGCCGCCTGGGCCCGCAATGCTGGGCTCACCGAGTCGGACCTGGGCGCGCTGCGCCGGACCCTGGTCGGCTAGCCACAGCACGGATCGTCCGGACGGGCCCTGACTGACCGGACCACGCAGACGACGCCGCCGGCGCCGCCGGCGGAGATGGAAGATGCGCACATGATCCACCGGTTGCCCCCGCGGACACTCCTGGCCGCCCTGCTCGCGGTCACGCTCGTGGCGGGCTGCGGCATCCTGCGGCGGGCCCACCGCGTGCCGGACGACCTGATCCCGGTGTTCCGGGCGGCCGCCACCGCCTACGGCATCCTGACCCCCGCCCAGCTCGCCGCGCAGGCACGCGTCGAGAGCAAGTTCAACCCGAGGGCAGTGTCGAACGCCGGCGCCCGCGGCATCATGCAGTTCCTCCCGACCACCTGGAAGGACTTCGGGCTCGACGGCAACGACGACGGCGTGGCCGACCCCCTGAACCCCCGCGACGCCATCCTGTCGGCCGCGTACTACGAGTCGCGGCTCGCCGAACTGCTCGCGCACCTGCCGGGGGATCGGGTCTCCCTGGTCCTCGCCGCGTACAACGCGGGGCCGGACACCGTGCGCCTCGCGGGCGGCATCCCCGACATCGGGGAGACCCGGGCCTACGTGACGAAGGTCCGGGACTGGGCGGACGCCTTCTCTGACCAGCTCTGACCAGACCAACCAGCTCCAGCCTGACCGCCCAGCTCCAGCCGAACTGGCAACCTCTCAGCCCACCCGCAGCCGCTCCCCCGGCACCACGACCTCATCACCCGGGACGAGCTGGCGCCCGCGGCGGCTCTCCACCTCTCCGTTGACCCGCACCATGCCACCCATCAGCAGCCCCTTCACGTCCGACCCGACGCCGACGACGTCGGCGAGCTTGAGGAACTGGCCCAGCCGGATCGCGTCGCCCTGGATGCTCACGTCACGCATGCCCTCAAGCATCTCCGGTCCCCGCGGCCGGGCGCGCGGCGCCTCCCCGGGGGCACCCTGCCCGGTTCGCCGTCCTTGAGCCGGACACGCCGAACAGCGGCCTGTTCGCGGCTGACGCCCCGTGCCGGCACTCTCGGGCCAGGCCCGCGCGACCCTGAACACACTCGTCCACCCGGGTCACCGGCCCTGTGGGCCACCCGGTCGGCAACGACAATCCACATCCTCGGCGGAGAGCTGAGGCATGCTGGCGGACGTGGCAGGTTTCCCCTCGGACCCGTCGGACCCCTCGGACGGGACGGGCAGGCGCGTCAGCGCGTCCCCGCGGCCAGCGAAAACACCTGGCAGCGGCCCACCGACCGTCCTCACCCTGGGCCCAGTGCAGGACCGTGCCGCCGGCGAAGTGCACCCCGCCGTTGATCAGGGTCAGCCCGTCGCCGATCGTCAGCGCGTCGCCGGACCACAGCTCGACGGCGTCGTCT
>NZ_JAMPTM010000286.1 GCF_025403375.1 Frankia gtarii | reverse complement strand
GCCGCCGGGGGCGCCGGGGCGGGTTTTGTGGCGTTCACGGTGTGCATGCTCGCCGTGCGTCTGGTCGGCGATCGCGTGATGGTGCGGTACAGCCCGACGCGGACGGTGCGAGGCCTCGCGGCGGTCGCGGGCGTGGGGTTCGCCGGCGCGCTCGCGGTCGGCACCCTGCCGTTCGGGTCCGCCGCCGGCGTGATCGGTTTCGGCGCCCTCGGTGTCGGCACCGCCTGCGTGGTGCCGGCCGTGTTCTCCACGGCGGGCGGGCTCGACGCGTCAACGGGAACCTCGATCGCCGTGGTCAGCACGGTCGGCTACGCCGGCTGGCTGACCGGACCGCCGGTCGTGGGTGGGCTCGCCGAGCTCATCGGCCTCCACCGTGCCCTGACGGTCGTGCTTCTCCTGCTCGCGACGATCGCCGCCTTCGCGTCTGCGCTGCGCGCCCCCCGCCCGGATCACGCAGTGGGCGAACAATGCCCCGTCCGGCCGGTGGCCGGCGGCGGGACGGCGTCCTCATGATCCACCGCTGGCTCATTTCCGTCGCTGGCTCATTTCCGCGCCCGCCGAAACCCCGGCAGCAACGTCTGGACCAGCGCTTCCGTCTCGGCTTCAGCCCGGCCACTCCGCCGGGTCCCGCCGGCGCCGATGGTCCGGTACATCTCCGTGGTCACCGCCTCGAGCGTGCGGCGATCGCCCCGAGCCGACACGGTGCGCAGCAGGTCGCGCCACAACGCCTCGGATGCCGGCACCGCCCGCAGCCCGGTACGGCAGGCGGCCATGGCCGTCATCGTGTCTCCGAAGCTCAACGTGAGCTCGGCGAGGCGGTGGGCCACATCGACGACGCCGGCCCGGGTGCTTCGCGCGATGGGGCCGGTGGTCGCCCACCGGTACCGACCGGTGGGCAGGTTCGTCCACAGCGGGCCGCTGACCATCCGCAGGGCCGTTGTCAGATCCGCCTCGGTGTCGCCCCCGGGCATGCCGGCCCGATGGGTGTAGGCGACGAACAGCTCCCAGTCGCAGCGCACGTCCGGGCTCAGCCGCCACCGGCCCTGCGGGTCGAGGGACAGCCGGGGCCGCCCCTCGGCGTCGACTCCGAGCCAGTGGCGGGCCTCGCCCAGCGCGGCGTCGACGGCGTCGTCGCCGGCCGCGGCGTCCGGGGGCCAGATCTCCTCGGCGAGCAGTCGACGGTGCGCACCCTCGCGGTGCAGGGCAAGGTACACGGCAATCTCGGTCAGGAGATCGAGGTCGTCCGTCGGTTGCCGGCCCGGTCCTTCAACGGTGGGTAGTCCCAGGACGCGGACCTGGGCCTCGCCCGTGGCCATCGGCTCGTCGGACCGCGGCTCGCGCACCGTCGCCGGCGTGGCTGTCACGGCCGGCGGTGGTGCTGACGCTGTCATCGCTGCCGCTGCCGTTGGTACCGCGGTCGTTGGTACCGCGGTCGTTGGTGATGGCAGAACCGGGCCGGCCGGCCAACCCCGGCCGCTCGGAATGGTCGTCTCCCCGTCGGAGTAGTTTCCCGGCCCCTGGGTGCGCGCGGTCCGCGCGGGTTGTGGCCCGCCGGGTTCTGGTGCTGCTGGTGCTGGCTCTGCCGGTGCTGCGCCGGGGATCTCGTTGGGTGGCGGAATCGGCGGACGCGGTGGGGATGCCGGGCGCGGCGGAGTCGGCACCCGCTCGGGAGGTACCGGGAACCGCATGGGCTCCGGCTGTGAGGCCGGCATCGCGGCCGGAGCGGCATTCACCATCTGCTCCGCTGTGCCCGCCGGGGCCTGTGCCTGACGGTTGGCCCGCATGCGCGGGGTCTCGAAGTAGAGCACCGCAGGCACGTGGGGAATGTCAGTTGGCCGGATGAGCGGACTGCTCGGATGAGACAGCAGCGTGGAGCCGGTGTCGTCCGGGTCGGTGTCACCGGGTGCTGCCAGGCGCGGCGTGGGAGTCGGGCCGGATGCCGGTGTCGTCCGGTGCGCCGGCTCGGCGTCAGGAGGCACGGAGATCGGGGACGCTGCCGGTCCGGGTGGCGCTGCCGGTCCGGGTGACGCCGGACCGCCCGGGGAGACGAGTGGGGCGGGCGGCGGTCCGAGCGGAGCCCGGCGACCGTTCGCCGGCGGTCGGGTGGAATCCTCGTCTGCCGTTGGGGGACCGGAGGCCCGCGGGCCGGGCGCGTGTGGGATCGCCGAGAGCTGCGGCGTCCATGGCAGAACGCCGGGAACGGAGTCGGACCGGGCCGGTGGTCGGGTGATCTCGTCGCCCGGGGTGGGGTGCGCCATTGCGGGGTGCGCCGTCGCGGGCACCGTCCTGCCGGGGGCCGCCTGCGACGCCCCGCCGACGCGCGCGGGTCCCGTCGCCGCCGGTGGTGGCTGGGGCGGCGGCGGGGCGACGACGAGTGGAGGAGACGCCGGACCGGGCTGCGGCGGCGTGCTGTCGTCGGCTGGTCCGGCGGGAGCCGGATAGGCCGCAGCGTCCGCCTCGCGGAACAGTGCCGCGATCGCCTGGTACTCCGGTCCCGTGATGGACTGCGCCCATACTTCGACGCCCAGCACGCCCAGCGACATCCGACGGTCAGGCCCGACCGTGAACCGCCACCGGGCGGCCGGGGAGTCGCCGACAGTGAGGACGCCGACGGCGTGCCGGCGTCCCCGGGCCATTCTCGTCAGCCGAGCGATGTCGGCCTCGTGCGGCGGCGCCGCGAGGACGAGCAGGTCGGGGGCCAGCGCGCCGGGGTTGCCGGCTATCCGCTGACCCGCTTCGAGCGGAAAGTCGTCAGCGGTTCCGCCGTCGAAGTCCGCATCTTCGTCGTCGGGCCCGGACAGCTCGTCGAGGGCCTCCGCAACGCTGACCGCGGTCCACAGGCGTTGCGGGGCGATCGTCAGCAGCTCGTCGAGGTCGTCGTCGGCGGCGAAGCCGATCAGGCAGACCCGCAGGTCGTCCGACCAGACATTGGTTGCTAGCTCGAGGGCGACGGCGATCACGATCTGCGTTGCGATCGCGCGGTCACCGAGGAGGCTGATCACACCGGGGGCGCCCTCGAGGTCGACGAGAATGCGCGAGCCGGCGTCGTCATGTCCGAAGCTGACCAGCGCCGGGAACGGAGCGGGCACCGCGGGGCTTGGCGGGATCGCGGAGTCACCGCCCGCCCCCGGCTGAAGCGCGGGCGTGCGCTCGATCCACCAGGATCCGGGAACCTCTCCGACCGTCCAGGGCGGCAGTGGCGGCTCGTCCTGCGCCGGCGCCATGTGCAGGATCAGCGCATCCTCGGTGAGGATGGCGGCGTAGACCGCGGGAAGCAGCCGACCCTGACCGGTGAGCGAGGCGGACAGCACCCGCAGCGACCGGTCGATGAACCGGGCTGCCTCGGTGTCCGCGGCGAGCAGCAGTGCTCGTTCCGCGGCGTCTTGTGGTGGTTGCGCCGGCCCGCTGCGGCGCCCGGCCAGCGCCACCATCACTCCGGCCGCGAGCAGGCCGGCAGCCGCGACTCCCAGGAAGTCCGGTGGCGGCGCGAGGGAGGCGGTCACCAGCTGCCCCGCCGCCGGTTCCGGTGCGTCTGGCACGGCCGGAAGGCGCGATGCCTCGTACCGGTTCTCGGTTCCACCTGACCTGGCATCGAGGACGGTATCGGCGCCCGCGGCATCGCCGAAATCATCATGATCAAAAAGATCGCCCAGATCATCGTCGCCGTCTGCGCCAGCCGAGGGTTGCGGCGGGCCGGCGGTGCCCTCGGGCATCTGCAGCACGCGCAGGCCGTCGCCCTGGGCGTCGGCGGGCAGGAGCAGGATCCACCCGGCGTGGATGAGGGACGGCTTTGACAACACCCGGCCGTCCGGCTGGGTGCGGCCCTCGTTCAGATCGAAGATCTCCCGGTATCGCAGCCCGTCACCGAGAAAGCGTTCGGCGATGCCCCAGAGGGTGTCGTGATGGCGTCCCTCTGCCGGGCGTACCTCGTACAGTTTCACCACTCGCTCGCCGGGGACGAGGCGACCGTGCCGGTCCGCAGCCGGGCTGATCAGCTCCGGGCGGTCCGCGTGCCAGGGCGGCGACAGCTCGTCCTGGCCGAAGACAGGCTCCTGCACCGGGGGGACCGGCGCGGTGAATCCCGCGGTCCACGCCCCGTTCGAGTCGCCGAAGTCGCCCGGGTCGTCGAAGCCGTCTGAGTCATCTGAGCCATCCAGGTCATCCGGATTGTCGAAGCCGTCGAAGCCGTCGAAACCGTCGTGCCGATCACCGCGATGGGGAGCGTCCTCATACCCGCCGTCGCCCGCAGGCCCCTCCGGTGCCGAGCGACCGCCGCCGCGCGACGTGGCTCGATCGGCGGGCCTGGCGGGTCGGCCGGTGGATGGGACGGGTAGGGCGGCCCACCCGCGGGGGGCCGGGACCGGTGGGTCCGCGTCGTCGGGCGCGACCCTGGTGTCGAGGCCAGTCCCGCGGTTCGTGGCCACACGCGGAGGGCCGTCGCCATCCGCCACCCGAGGTGGCGCCAGTTCCGGGCGCGGACCTGCCGTCGGCATGGCCCGCAGCGCCTCGGCCGCCCCGGGCCGTGTGCCGCGGGCCGTCTCCTGCCCGTAGGTCACCGGAACCACGAGAGCTGTGGTGCCCGAGAGCAGCAGTGCGGTGACGACGAGACGGCGGGCAAACGTCTGGGGGGCGCCGCCGAAGGGGATTCGCGGGGCGAGGCCGCTGCCGCGAACCTCCGCGCGCCACTCCGCAGCGAGACAGGCGATGAAGTGCGCCCACGCCGCCCAGAACAGCAGGGCCAGAATCGCCCGGACGACTCCGCCCGCCCCACCGCCGCCCTGGATCGGCGGGCCGAGCACCAGCGCGAGGATCGCGGGGATGCCGAGAACGGCCACGGCGATCGCCGCGATCGCCCCGGCTGCCTGCAGCCGCTCCCGCGCGCGCTCCTCGGCCGGAACCGGTGGCACCGCCTGCCGGGTCGGCACGGCTGCGGGACCGGCGGCACGACCGCCGCCCACCGCCCCTGCGGCCCGGCCGCGCCGCCACTTCGCAGCCGGCTGCGGTGGGCCTGGCTGCGGCGGGGGTTCCGGTGCGGCCGGGGTTCCCGCAGGGGCGGGCGGATGCGAGGGCGACGGTGCCGAGGGGAACGGCGTGGTCGACATGGTTCGTCCCCGATCAGGCGCAGGGTCGGGCGGACGTGCGTGCCGGGCGAGGGGCGGCGTCGGTCCGCAGGGTCCGCCGCGTGGCGCTCATGCTAGGTGCACTGCCGCGAGAATCCGGGGCGAAGTAAGAGTTCTCTGGCCTTCTTGTGACGATTAACCTGATCCCGTAGCCGGACGCCCGGATCGATGAACGCGGACGTGCTCGGGAGCAGTCGGCGGGGAATGCGGCGCGGCCGGAACCGCCGGTCGGCGCCGTCCGGAGCTCCCTTTGGGGGCGGCGCGCAGTGGGCATCCGGCCTCCTCACGCTGCTGCGCCGAGACGGCGACAGCGGGACGAACCAGGTGTAACCGTACCAGCGCGGTCGCGGAGCGGGAACGTGGGGATGACGGATACGGGAGCTCTCACGCACGATGAGCATTCGGTACCCGATCCAAGACTAATTGTCCGGATTAAACCTTACACTGAGTAATTTCTCCCTTTGCGAGCCCGCGGTGTTGGTCGCGCGTACCGAGTACAGGGATGCGGCTTGAAGGGATTCGCGGCGGCGAGCCGGCGAGCTCCGGATCGTTTCGCCATCACAGTGCCCGAGAGCTGGTTCGCGTTGGATCTGAGGCCCGGCACGGCCATGTGTTCGATCGATCCTCTCGTTCGCGCCCATATCCGCGGCACGCCGATGCTGGCTGGGGGTCGGGCGGTCGTGTCGGCGCCGCGTGACGCAGCACGTGTCGGTCTCCTCTTTCCGTCATGACCCGTGACCGGGAGATCCGATCCTCGCCGTGGGTGATCTCGTGTTGGGGTTGCAGGAGGAGTCCCAGCCGTCGACGCCGGGCACGCCACGCGTGGCCCAGGTCGAGCGCCGGAGCCTGAACGTCACGGTGGCCAACGCACTGCACAGCCTGTTCGGCGCGGTGGCCGCGACGTTCCGTTTCGTTCCCGACGGCCCCGACTTCCGGGTGCCTGGCTGACGGGTCGTCGGCGGAACAGATCGGTGGGGACGCGACCGGTTTCGGTTCCTCCGGGGTCGTTGGTTCGTGGGACCGGACTGCCCTGGCCGTGCGGGACCCGGCCTGGTGGCGTCTCGGCATGGCCGCCAGCCTGTGGCGCATCACCGCCTTATCTATTAAGTTAAGTAAACCTAAGTATGGCTCGCAGTTCGATGTGGAGGCATTGGATGACGGACCAGCGGCGACGCGTCGACAGCGCACCGGTCACGGCGGGACGTTCCCTGATCAGGGCTGCCCCGTACGGGAGCCTCGCGCTGTGGGGTGGTCCGGTCGCACACGGCCTGCGCTTCGCGATGGCGGTGACCGCGGATGTGCCGTCGAACGCGCAGACCGGCCCCGTTGCGTTGCCCTGGCCGCCGCCCGGGGTGTTCCCCGCGCACCCGGTCTATGGATCGATGTCACCCGCGGAGGAGCCGTCGACCGAGCCGACGGCGAGCGGTTCGGCTGTTTCTCGGGTGCTGCTGCTCGCTCCGACCCCGTTTGCCGCAGGCCTCGGCGACCAGGACGTCGCGGCCCGGCTGAACCTGTGCGGGTCGGCACCCCACTCCGGGCAATGGGTCTCGGTCGCGTTCGGTGGATGGGTCGCCCCGCTTCCTGCGGACGCGTGGCCGGCGGCCGCCGCCCGCTTCGCGCAGCGGCACCCGACCGCCGATCTGTTCGATCTCGGCTCTGGCTGGTCACTGCTGCAGATGGAGGTTGCCGAGGCCGTCGTCCGGACCGCCCGGGCCCGCCTCCTTCTTGGTGCCGAGGCGGCGGTCGGTCTGCTGGGGGGTGCGGCTGGGCCTCGTCACTGATTCGGCGGGGCGTAACACCGGTCAACCGGCGCTTTGGATCTCGCTCTGGATGTCGGCGAGCCGGATGCGTAGCTGGTCGAGCTGGGCGTGCAGCTCGGTGAGGGTGCGCTCGTAGCCGGGCCAGACGGTGGTGCGGAACTCGGTCGCGCCGCGCCCGTCCCAGTTCTCCGGGTCGGTGAGGGTTCTCGCGGTGGACCGCAGCTCGTCGAAGCGGGAGAGCAGCGGACCGTTGACGATCGAGGCGAGGTCCGAGACCGCGGCTATGGCCTGCGGGGTGCTGCGAACGGTGATGTCGGACGGCGAGGTCACGGTGTCCTCCAAGATGATTTCGGCCGGCATGAGAACAGGCAGCTGAGGGCGACGTGGGTGAAGCGACGGCGATCAGCTTCCTGCCGCGGCGGTCCGCCTGTTGATCTCGGTGATGCCGCGGGCCAGTTCGGTGAGATCGGCGTGCAGGTTCGTGAGCGCATGCTGCACCTCCGGCCAGACCTGCCCACGGAAGACCTGCGCCTTCGGGCCTTCCCAGTTGTGCGGATCGGCGAGGGTGTTGCCGTGGTCGATGAGGTTCCCGGCAGTCGTCTGCAGACTGGGCAGCAACTGGCTCATGCGGGCGGCGGCCTGCATCGCCGCCGGGGTCGTGACAGTTCTCATGTGATTCCTTCCGCGGTGGGTCGGAGACGGAGCGGGCCGGGGAGGGCGGCCGGCGGGCAGGTGACCTGGACGGGGAGCAGGACTCCACGCTGGATGAGCAGACCCCGGCCCGCTGGCACGGGTCCGGGGCCGGCCCGAGGGAGCCGGAGACCGAGAAGCTCTCCGTCGACGGGCCGTCTCGGGGCGAGCAGCAGGCCGTGTCCCGCACGGCGGACGTCGACGACGAAGCCGCGGTACTGAAGGACCAGCTCCTCCGTCGAACCGGCGAGGACGAGCGCGCCCCCGGCGTCGCGGGCCTGCTGCCAGAAGCTCGCCAGCTCGGTGGCCGCCGGCTCGCCGATCAGCTCGGCGTCGTCGACGAGGACGACCGGTGGACGTTCCCCCGGCATGACGACCCAGGGTGGGATCGCTTCGGCGGTGGGATGGGCCGTTCCACGGGGTGGAAACGGCAGGGCCGCGCCGACCACGTCGCCGGACCCGGCAACGTGGTCAAGACCGGCGTCCACCACGGCCAGCACGCGCGGATGGCCCGCGAGCATGCGCAGGGGCGAGGGGCGCGGCGTCACCGCGACGATGTCGGCACCGCCGGCCAGCAGCGACAGTGCGATGGTGAGCAGCGTCGAGCTGCGCCCCGAGCGCGGCGGCCCGCCTACGACGAAACCGGGCTCCGCACCGAGGTCGATGTCGACCACGTCCAGTTCGTCTCCGCCGAGTCCGAGGGCGG
>NZ_JAMPTM010000285.1 GCF_025403375.1 Frankia gtarii | reverse complement strand
CCTACCAGCACCACCGAACAACCCACCCGGCGGCCTACCATGCAGAAGATCAATCACCGGATCGGCCAGCGACTTCGCCGGCGTCCGCCGATACTGCGGCCCCGACGCCAGTAGTTCGCGGCTGACACGCACGATCTCACGGTCGTCGACGTCACGATCAACAGGACGGGCCTGCAGCCGAATCCGTACCCATTGCACGAGCTCGATCTCCGTGGCCACCGGATCGAACGACTCCGGCGGCGCCGGAACATCACCACCGCCCGCCGGCAGCACCGCAATCGCCATCGAATCATCTTCGGCGCTGCCGAACCTCGGGGCCGGCGACGGGACCGGCAGGGCCGGGGACGGAACTGGCAGTGCCGGGGACGGGACCTGCGGCCGGCGAAGCACTCTCAGGGCCACGCTGTTTTCCTCCCCGGGCTGCTCCGGAGATTCCGGGATCGCCGGAAGGCTGGGGCGCTCATCCCGCCTCCGTCTGCGGAACAGCGGCGGCGACATGGACGCAGCGGCGGGCGGCCCTGACGGCGGTGCCAGGAACGAGGACGGCGGCCGACGCAGTTCCCGCGGGGGAACGCCATCCTCATCCACCATGGGCTCCTCCGGCAACACCGCAGGCACCGGCAACACCGCAGGCACCGGTGGCATTGCCGCAGGCACCGGTGACGACGCCGCAGGCACCGGTGACGCCGGGGGCAAGCCCGGCTCGACCGGCCGCGGGTCGGGTAGCACCGGCGGCGCAACGGGCTGCTCGCCGAGAGGACGGGTGGCACCATACGTGATGTCGGCCGCCGCTTCCGGCCGCTCTCGGATTCGGCCGCCCTGAAGAAGCACGGCCACCTCATCGGCCAGCGAAACCGTCGGCCGACGACGGTTCCGCGGCCGCGCCCGCAGTTCTCTGTAGGCCGCCAGGATCTCGGCGTCACCGCGCTCTCGCTGCGCTGAGCCGACCGGCAACCTCCCCCGCACCAAGTGCAGAAGTTCCTGTTCCCTGCCCCTCGGGCGGGACGGCGGTGGACCGAGTCCGGCACCAGGCGCGGCAGCCGAACCAGTCGCGGCAGCCGGCGCAGCGACGCCTGTCGCGTTGACATCCGCGGCCTGTTGGGTGGCGGTCGTCCTGACCAGTCCAGCGCCCGTGAGTATCCGTGCGTCCGGCGATCCCGCCGTGACCGCTTTGCTGGTCTCATTGCCTGCCGGATCGGCTGACTCGGGTGCCGATGGAAGGGCATCGTCGTCCTTCCGCTGCCCGGCGCTCGTCAATGGATCGGCGGCGGGGGCACCCATCAACGGCGGCGCCGACGACCGTGGGTGGAGGTCCCGCAGGGGAATGCCGCCGTCCTCCTCCGGCTCCTCCGGGACCTTGGTGACCGCAGGGAGACCGTGGCGATGGGCGGAATCCGGCCGTCCCAGCGCCCCCTGACGGTCACCAGCCGGCGGGTCCGAAGCCGGCGGCGGAAGGGGTAGCGGAAGGTTCAGGTCACGCGGCCCGTACCACTGGACGAGATTTCCGTCGTCACCGGGAAGCTCGAAGGTGGTGACCGTGCCCGGATCGAAGTTGGTCGACAGTTCCTCGACCGGAAAGCCCAGCTCCACCGGCACGGCGCCGGTGACGACGCGGGTGGTGTTGCCGTGGGTGAGGGTGATGGAGACTTCGACGAATCCCTCGTAGTTCGCCGTAGGGCTCAGGAACTTGCCGTTGCTCAGGACCCGCCCGGTCGAGCCGGCGACGTCGGTGCTTCTCGTCCGGTAGGTCGCGCCCCCTGCGAGGTCGACGCTCACATCGGTCTCGGGGCCGGCGGTGACCAGCGCACCGACCTGGGGTTGCAGGCCGCCGGCCGACCAGTACTGCCCCCGCCGCGACACCGTCGTGGTGGTCTCGTTGATCGGATTGAGCTCGGCCGAATCGTCGGTACGCAGGTGACGTAGATGCAGGATCCGGGCGGTGGCCGAGACGGAGCTCGATCTGGAGATCACGTTGTTCAGCAGCCGCGGGACGGCGACGGATTCACCGCGGGTCATTCCCCCCAACGAGGCGGCCAGGTTCGCGTTGCTGAGCGTCGCCCGGACGGCAGGACCGATCTTCTTCCAGTTCCGCTTTCCGAACAGATTCCGGCCCTCGATGTCGAGGGCCTGATGTAGGCCGGCGGTCTCGGGCAGGCTGCGAACGACATCGGTGTCCCGCAGACCACGGTTCTCCTTGCCGCTCCAGATCCGCGCCGGAGGAGCAGGAGCGGCGGGCGCCGGTTGCCCGATCGGAGCGGCTGGTGCGGCGGGCCCCGGGCGGTCCTGCGCCGGCAGCGCCTCAGCCTCCGCCTGCTCCGTCAGAATCCGTAGCCGGGCGGGGGCGTCGGAAATGCCGATCCTGGGCGACCCGATCAGGGGATCGAGCTCCATCCGGAAGTGGAGCAGGACGCGCCCGTCGAACACCGCGCCCGGCTTCTTCGTCTTCGTCGCCATCGACATGCGCGACGAAATCGACTGGGTCATGATGTCGTCGTTACCCGCCTGGGCGATGATGTTTCCGCCGGCTCGCATTTTGAGCGGCAACCCCCCGACGGGATCGGTGGTGTAGAGGATCTGCGTCTGGGTGTTGACACTGCGCGAGACGCCGTAGGCGGTGACCCCGTCCGTCGTCGCGGTGGCACTGCTCTGTTCGGTTCCGGTGTTGAACTCGGTCGCCTCGGTGTTGCCCACGTGCGGCAGATCATCGGCGGCTCCCGGCATGGACGCGGTGATCAGGACGCGGCCACCGGGAACCCTGACCTCGATCGGGTCGCCCGCGGTCATCGACCGGAAGTCGTACTGCAGGCGGATCAGGTGTGCGTCCCTCTTGATCCTTCTCCTGGCCGCCTTCCATCGCCAGCCGAACACCCGCCGGCCCTCCTGGTCGACCTGGCGCAGGATGTCGTCCATGCCCTGCAGGGGACCACCGGGGGTGGCGGGGAGACCACGCAGGTCCTGCACGACGTCGGAGGATCCGAGGCGGCGTGTCTGCCGGATCCGCGGCGGCGGGGCGAAGGCGGTGCTGGGGGTGCGGTCGGCCGCCGGTTGGCCGGCGGCCCCGGTCCGGGTGTCGCGCATCGGGAAGATGACCGAGGCGTCGGGAATGGTGACCGTCCGCGGTCCGCGGCGCAGCGGGAAGCCGAGGCGACGCAGGTCGTAGCTCACGACGAATCGGACGGGGCCTTTGAAATGTGCCCCTTCCTCAAGCGTCTTGCCCCTGGCAACGGTACGTCCGCCGCCGACGCCGGCATGTGAGGTCGACTTGTCCCGGTTGTAGGCGGCGGTGACGTTGACATTGAGATGGGGGCCGTCGAGCTTCAGCTTCTCCGGGAACAGCGCGATATTCCGATGACGGGAGTCGATGTTGCCGCCGACGGAATGCGACGTCTCGGTACCGCTCTCCATATCGACGCCGGGCACGGGCTCGTGGTAGCCGAGGTTGCCGATCTCGGCCCGCACGGCCACCTTGCCCCAGACGAGGAAGCCTCTGACCTTGGTCGTCACCTCCTCTCCGGTGGAGAGCTCCGACAGTCTCGCCCGCAACGGGTCTGCCTGGTACCGCCGGCTCAGCTTCCGGTTGTTCCGCTGCCAGCGGTATCCGAGCAGTGGCTGCAGGTCGCGCGTCATCTCCCGCATGACGACCTGGTCGTCGGCGCCCATGCTGAGCACGGTGTCGGTGGGGCTGATCCGCTGTTCGTCCGTGACCCGGGCGGGCGGACGGACGCTGCCGGCCGGTGTGGACGGCGGGCCCACGAGATATCCACTGGGCTGCACCGGGGTCGCAGCCGGGTCGCGGGCGGCCAGCTCCGCCTGATGCGCGGCCAGCTCCGGCCCGTGCGAGTTCCTGGTGATCGTTGTCGTCGGGCGGCTGGAGTTCGAGAAGAGGAATCCATCCCCCTCGGGTATCGCGATCTCGGCCTTCGCCGTCGCCGAGGTCGACTCGTTGTTCTTGGCGAGGGCGCCGAAGGTGAAGGTGAACTCGACGTCGCTGTCGAAGATCCCGACCCGGACGGGAAACTTCGAACTAGCGATGATCTTTCCAGAGCTGAACAGGCGCCAGCCGGTCCGGCGGCGGAACTCATGGCCCCCCAGGCCCTGCAGTGTGGCCTCCCCACCGTCGAAGGTCCGGACACCGCCCAGCACCAGGCTCGTCTGGTGGCTCCACCAGTTCAGCCGCCGCCGGGAGAGCTGCGTGCTCGTCTCGTCCTGCGGGGCCAGTTCGGTACCCGTGGTGCGCCGAAACGTGGTCGACGTGACCGTCGCCCGGGCCTGGATGAAGGCCCCCGGCGGCACGTCCCGCTGGTTGAGTTCCGGGCCCTCGAGAACGGCGCCCCGGGTCATCGAGGCCAGGTAGGCCGCGGTCCGGTCCCGGTTGAACCAGGTCAGGGCGTCCTGGCGGATCCCGTTCCAGGTTCGTTCACCGAAGAAGGCTCGACCCTGCCGGTCGAGCGCGGCCCGGATCTGCTCCATGCGGTAGAGGTCGCGAACAGTGTCCGTGTCCCGCAGCCCCGTCCCCGGGCCATTGCTCCAGATCCGCGACGGCGGCACCAGCACACTGCGAGGCGTGATCGGCGAGGGCGCGACATCGTCGAGCGACGTCGTCGAGCTCGCCGGTCCTGGCGTCGTCGCCAGCGGCGCGGCAGTCGCTGCCGCGGCCGGAGCCGAAGCCGGAGCCGGAGCCGGAGCCGACGGAGCCGGAGCCGACGGAATCGGAGCCGTATCAGCCGACACCGACGGGGCCGAGTCGGTCGCGGGCGCCGTCGGCGTGGCCGCCCAGGGAGTCGGCTGATCCACCTTCTCCGCCTCGTCCGTTTCGATCAGCGCGGAGATGCCGAGATCCGCTGTCGGCTGATCCGCCCGCATCGAGCCGACGACCGGATTTTTCCGCATGTGAATGGTCAGTCTGATCCGGCCGTCGAATCTCTGGGCGTCAGGGTTCTTGGACCTGTTCGTCACGCCGGACTTCGTCAGCGCGTCCCGCAGCATGATCGTGTCCCGGCCCAGCTGCCCGGTCCCGGTGCCGGTGATGTCGAAGTCGGTTTTCGCCGTACCGATGAACTGGCCGCCCGCCGGGACCTGGAGACCATCCGAGGTGATGTGCTGGTCGGAGGTGAACCGGTAGGTCTCCGTGCCGGAATTGAACTCCGTCTGGGCGGTCGCCCGGACATGGTCGAGCGCGATCAGCTCCGCGGAGATCTCTACCGTCTCGTCGACCGACTCCAGCCTCACCGGCAGGTAATCACCGGACATCATTCCCCTCAGGTGCTGATGGATCCGATCCAGATCGACCTCGGCGAGGATCTCCTGCTTCACCCGCGGCCACATCGAGCCGTAGACGGCGGTGCCCGCCCCATCAATACTGTCGAGTACTCCCTCGATGCCCCGACTGGTCTGCATGTGCCGCGCGTTCCCCAGCATCAGGGGATGCACGTCCAGCACGACGTCGGTGGACCCGAGGCGACGGTCACGGCGCACCCGCTCCGGGGCCCTGTAGTGGGTCGCGACCGGCCGGGGATTCCCGTCGGCGTCGGGGCTGTCGGCGCTCGGCGTCGAGATCCGCGTGCCGATCGTGAACACCCGACGTGCCGGGGCGATGTGCTTCCCGATCTGCAGGTGGCGGAGATCAATCGTGACGCCGAGATCGGTGGAGCCGTCGTAGAGCGTGCCGGGCTCGACAATCTTCGTCTTCGCGATCGTCCGCCCGCTGCTCGACTCGTTGGTCCCTCGGCTCGAATCCCAGAAGCGACCGAAGATGCCGGTCCATTGGAATTTCGGCGTCGTGACTCGCACCGGGAGCGAGACGTTGGTTCTCCACCGCGCCTCGTGGAGATCGCCGGCGATACCCTGCGACTCCGAGCCGCCTTCGAACTCGAACTTCTCCACGTGACGGACGGCAGAGAAGTCTCGAACCAGGGCATCAAGCATGATGGTGCCCTTCCATCCGCGCTGGTTGATCGTGAGCCGGCGCCGATCGCCGCGGGACATCCCGGACACCCTCGCCTTGATCGCCGACGCCCGAGCAAAGTTCCGCACATCCGGCTCAATCTCCGCCCAGGCCTCGCCCAGGGGCTCCTTGAGCTGCTGCTCGATCCACCGGTAGGCGTCGTTCTCCCCCGGATACAGGCCGATCACCGTGTCCGCGGCGCTCAGCCGGCCATGCTGGGAGATCCTGGTGGGCGGGGGGGAGGCGGGACCCGCCGACTGGCTCGCCAGCTGCGCCGGGTCGGGCGTCAAGGACGCCGACGCCGGAGGGCCGGCATCCTTCCCCTCGGCGGGGTCCGCCGCCGGTGCCGTCAGCGTCACCGACGGCACCGGCGGCACCGGCGGCACCGGCGTCGGCCTCGGGTCCGTCGGTCGGTCGCGCTCCCCCAGCCTGCGTAGCGACCCACGACCCGCCGGTGCACGCGCCGTCGTGGGCTTCTTCGAGCCGGTGACCAGCGGGCGCGCGATCGGCTCCAGTCCCAGGTAGTGGTTGCGGCCCCGCGCCAGGTAGACGACCGGGCGGCCGGGAGCGGGCGCATTGATCCCGATCTCCGGCTGCCCCTGCTGCAGGACCCGGATGTCCAGGTCGGCGACACGGGCGATCGCGGCTGGCACCTCGTCGCCGATCGGGGTGTTCCACAGGGCGTGGTCCTCGATGGCCGACGCCAGCAGGTCGGTGAACGTGGGCAGCTGGCCGTTGCGCGCGAGCGCCGCCCGGACATACGGGACGACGGCCGCCATGGACGTGGAAAGCCAGGGCTGGATTATCGGGAACCTGGTGGCGGGGTCCTCCGTCAACCAGGCGACGAGACTGTCACGCAGAGCGCTTCGATCGCGGGCGGACAAGGCGAACTGCGCGCGATTGGGCGCCGGCGGCAGACCGACCGCCTGTACGACGAACCCGTTGGGCAGGTCAGCGACCAGGTCCTGCGCCTGCGCCCGGTCACTTCCGGCACCGACCAGCCGATCGGTCAGCAGACCCCGGGCAGCCTGCAGCCGCTCCCCCCGCGACCAGGCACGAATCTGAGCTCGAGTCGGGGCAGGATTCCTCCCGGCCCCACGCAGAATGGTGGCGACGGCATCATCCGAAAGGTCGTCGAGCAGCAGGGGCACGATGTCCCGGTCGGCATCCGGATGGGTCTCCCCACTGCTCGCGGCCTGGCGCACCTCCTCCCGGTATCGCCGCGCCAGCTCCGATCGGTAATCCCTGATCGGGGCGGAACTCGACAGGCCGGTGGGGACCTGCGACGTCGATGCCGAGGCCCCGGGCGGAATCTGCTGGTCGATGCTCAGCCTGAGCGCCCGAGGGAAGCAGTCCCCGTCCGCCGCGACGTCGCGCACCCTGAACGACCGGCCGCCGGGCAGCGTGACCACGTCACCGGACCGCCACCCGGAGTTCGCGTCCGCGGGCCGCGTCGTCACCGATGCCGCCGGTCGCCGCCGCTTTGTTGACGGCGGGGTCGGGGAAGGCCGCGAGCTGGCCGTCTGTCCGCTGGCCGGACGGTCGGGGCCCGCCAGCAGGGCCTTGACCTGAGGGGTGGTCAGTGCTCGGAGCGGGACGTGGAGGTCGAGCTGCCCGCCGTGCCCGTCCACCCGACGCAGCAGCTCATCCAGCGATCGATTCCGGGCCTCGTTGGCGAAGCCCCGAACCACAATGCCGTTGGCGGCGCTGTCGGCGGCGCTTGGGTTACCCACTGCGCCGGCGTCACCGGCGTTGCCGAGCTGGCCGTCACCGGCGTCGCGGATGCTGGGACCCGTCGGGTCGGCCGATGCCGAACTGCGGTCCAGCGCGGTCATCGTCTGTTCGGTCCACTGGTCACCGTTCGGATCCAGCGCGGGAAGGTCCACGGCCGGCGGAAGGCTCGGCGCCGGCCGTGTCGGCATCGGCGGCGTTGGCACCGGCGGCGTTGGCACCGGCGGCGTTGGATTATGGGCGTCGAGAGAACTGTCGAGGCCCATGTCCGCCGAGTTACCCGAGGCGCCGCCGCGCAGCCGTCCGAGCGGCTCGCCCCGCAGCAGCGCGGCCACATCGCCGGCGAGCGACTTCGTCGCCTTGATCTGGTTCGCCGTCTGGGTGCGCAGGTCACGGTAGACCCGCAGGATCTCGCCGTCGCCGATCTCCCGCTCCGACGGACGGGCCTGCAGATCCCGCCGCACCCAATCCAACAGGTCGCGCTCCTCGCTCCCCGGTATCGGAGTCGGATCGGCCGCCGACGGCGCGGCCCCCGCCTGGATGGGGTCCGCGGTCGTCGTGGCCGCATCCACCACGGGAAGGATCGGATCATCGGTCGACGGAATGGCACCGGGTTGCGCGGGCGGATCAACAGGTTGGGCAGGGTCGACGGG
>NZ_JAMPTM010000284.1 GCF_025403375.1 Frankia gtarii | reverse complement strand
GGCGACGACGGGGGCGTTGGTCTCGGCGGGCGGGGGTTCGATGGCGACGGCCACCGCGGCGCTCGTCGCCGAGTCGGTGACCGCGCTCGCGGTCGGGCTGCTCGTGGTCCAGCTCCATCACGCCGACCGGCAGGCGGCCCGCGGGACGGTCATGGATGACGGGCGGGGGGGCGAGGATGCGCCGCGCGGCGCCGCGTCGATCAGTGAAGCCAGACCTGAGGAAGGCTTTCCCGCGCCGGTCTAGGCGCCCCCGGACGGGCGTGGACCTTAGACCGTGTCCGATATGTCGTTCTAATCCGTCGGGTACGGTCGTCCTACTCGGCCGGGGGTCCCCCCACCCACCGGCCTTGAGAGGCCCCACCGGCGTTGAGAGGCGAGGCCACCGCACATGCCAGCCAAGATCCGTTCGGATGCCGACGGCGGTGAGCGCGGGCGCACCACAGTCGGCAGATATGGCCGTCGTCGCGGCAGGGACGCCCACGACGGCCGTGACCGCGCAAGCCATTCCGACGCCGCGGCTCCGGACGCCCCTGACACCGGCGCCGACGCCGCCGGCCCGCATGCCGCCTCGGACGCTGCCGGCCCGGCCGTCGGCGCCCCGGACGCTGCGGCGCCGGCCGGCGAGACCGGGGATCGCGGCCCCACCGGCCGGGGCGGCCTTCCCGCCAACCACGGCACCAACGACCACGGCACCAACGACCACGGCACCAACGACCACGGCACCGACGACCACGACACTCTGCCCGGCCGTGGCAAGCAGGTCCGGATCGGTAGGCAGGTCCGTTTCGGGAAGAGCCATGCCGACAGCGCCAGCGACAGCGACGACGGCGGTGCGGGCAGCCATGACCATGACACCCTGCCGGGCCGTGCCCGTATCCCCATCGGCGGTGACCCCGACCCTTCCGAACACGGTCGCCGTGCCCGCCGCCGGGGCCGGGCCGGTCGGCGTGACCATGCAGCCGAGGCCACCTGGATCGGCGCCGCCGAGCTGCCCGGCGCCGACCCGCCGAAGGGCCCGCCCGAGCCGAGCGCGGCTGCGGACGGCGCCGGCGCCGCGGGCCCGGAGCGCACCCGGCCGAGTCGCCGCCGACTGCTCGTGACCGCCGCTGGGCTCGGCGCGGCCGCGGGTGGCGGGCTCATCGCCGGGCGGCTGCTGTCGTCGGAGGGGTCGGTGCCAGGCGGTCTGCCCCGGGGCCAGCCGTCCGCCCCGGTCGGTGGGGTCACCGCCGGCCCCTCGGTTCCGGCCGGCTCGGTGACGAGGCTGCCGGAGAACCTGCTGACCATCTACGGCGCGCCCGGCTCCTTCGGAGAGTTCGACAGCGGCCAGTCGACGGTCCGGGTCACGGAGGTGCCCGGGTGGGGCTTCGGACCCGGCCAGGCCGCGTTCATGTCCGCGGTGGCGGCCGACGGCACCGTGTTCGTGACGACCACGCCGTTCTCCGACGACCAGTCGAAGCTGACCGGCACCGACATGGAGATCGAGGTCTTCGAGCCGGACATCGAGCGATTCACCCGGCTGGTGATCCCGTCGACGAAAGGCCGGCTGAGCCTGCCCCGGCTCGATCCGATCTACCGCGGTGTCGGGGGCGGGGACACCTCCGACGTGATCGTCGGCCCCGGCCCGGACGGCGCCCAGCGAGTGCTGTTCACCTCGCTGATGCCGTACTTCGGCTGGAACACGGCCCTGGACGGGGAGCTGCCGAGCGTGGGCCAGCTGCGCCGGGACCAGCAGAGCCAACGGTGGGTGTACGACCAGGAGGAGTCCTGGACAGCGGCGCAGCTCGCCACGACGGCCCCGCCGTACGTCGCCGCGCAGGCCTTCCCGGTGCTCGGGCCGTTGCAGCCGCGTTCCTCGCGCGGGCCGTCGTCCATCGCGCGCCTGCCGCGCAGTGGGCACCTCGTCATCACCCAGTACCTGGGCAAGGGCGCCGGTGGAACTGACAACGGGGCGCTGCTCGTCGTCGACCCCGCCGGCCACGTCCTGGCGCACTGGCAGTATCCGGAGGTCCGGCCGCTGGGCATCGGGCTTGTCGTCAACCCGCGGGAGGTCGTCGCCGATCCGACCAGCGAACCGGACGACGAGCGGTTCGTCCTGATCAGCGACGTGCGGGGTCTGGATTACAGCACCCAGCCGTTCCCGATCCAGGAATTCTCCTACTCGGCGTCGCGCGGCAGCATCACCCCGTGCAGCACCGCGGTGCGCGCCGTTCAGGACGGCTCCCGGATGGAGTCCGCCGTGTTCGGCGCCGACGGCACGCTCTACGTGGCGCGGACGAAGATCGACGGCCTGCGCGCGGAAACCGTCGCCGTCTACCCGAAGCTCGGCCGCGAGCGCGGCCTGGTGACCCGCACGCCGGCGACCGGCAACTGGCCGGTGGACACCTGGGGCATCGCGAACCAGCCCGACTACCTGGTGGCCGGCACCGACCAGGGTGGGCTGGTCCGCAGCATCACCCTCGACCCACGGACCGGCGCGGTCCTGCTGGCCGGCCTCGACGGCCTGGTGCAGGTCGTGCGGCCGGCGGGGCGCGGCACGCGGATGACCTTCCGCACCGGGCAGCCCATCGACGTGGGGCTGAACATGCTGCGCGGCCCGTCGACCCGCTACGTCGGCGTGCGCCGCGGCGCGATCGACCCGCTGCGGCGCAGCCTGTGGCTGCCCGTCAACCAGATGGTGCTCGACGGTCTGCCCTGGCCCTACCCGCCGTTCAAGCTCGACCAGTGGCTGATGCGGGTCGACCTCGACGTCCTGCTCGGCGAAGACTGACGCTCAGCCGGCCGCCGCGGCGCGCAGCGGCAGCGCCAGCAGATGGGAATCGAACCGGGCGTCGCGGAAGCCGAGGTGACGGTAGAAGTCGCGCCCGGGTACCCGCCTGGCATGGGCGAGCAGCAGGGGCAGCCCGACCATGCGATGCACGGTGAGTGAGCGCATCACCGCGTCGCGAACGAGCCGGGCGCCAATCCCGCGGCCCTGGTGGCGCAGGTCGACGGCGAGCCGGCCGATGAACATGGCCGCGACCGGCTCGGTCGGCCGCCGCGAGCGCCGGCGCGAGCCGGGAATGCGTTCCACGGCGGCCGTCGCCAGGCAGTAGTAGCCGGCGATCCTGCCGGCATCGAGGATCACGAACGTGTTCGTGGTCCGGTCCTGCTGGTGTTCGAGGGCGTGATGGCGCAGCCAACCGTCGAGCAGGTCGTCCCCACTGTTGAAGATCGTGCGATCCATCGCCTCGGTCAGGGCCGCAGGCTTGGTCGAGGGCACGGCGTGACATCCTTCTTGCCGGGTCGGGGGCGCGGTCGGGAGGCGGTGAACGGTGAGCGGACTACTCCGCGCCCGGCTCGTCGTCGAGCAGCCGGCGCAGCCGGGGGGCGTCCGCCGACGGAGCGTCGAGCAGCGCCTCGAAGGCGCTCCAGTCCGTGTCCGGCACGCGGAACAACCGCCGGTCGGCCAGCACCTCCTGGGCGTACCGCTTCATCGCCTCGACGGCGAAATCCTCGAGGGACATGCCCTCACCCTCCGCGGCGGAACGGATGAGGCCCGCGGAGTCCGCAGGCAACTGCACGGCGAGTCTGTCGTCCCTGGCGGCACTCATGCTGGCAGTCTGCTCTCCGCGCGTCCGGGTCCGCTCGCTGGGTCTGCACCATCGTGACAGAAAGGACCGCGCGCCGTGCCGCCTTCGCCCGTTCCCACCGTCCCCCTCGCCCATGGTGCCCGGATGCCACAGCTCGGGCTCGGAACCTGGCCGCTGGATGATCGCGCGGTCGCCGGCGTCGTCGAGCAGGCGATCGGGCTGGGCTACCGACTGATCGACACCGCCCACAACTACGGCAACGAGAAGGGGGTGGGCGCCGGCATGCGCGGCGCCGGGGTGGCCCGCGAGGAGCTGTTCGTCACGACGAAGTTCAACAAGCGTTCGCACAGCGTGCGGGGGGTGCGTCGGGCGGTCGCGGAGAGCACCCGGCGGATGGGGCTCGACTACGTCGACCTGCTGCTCATCCACTGGCCCAACCCGTGGCGGGACCGGTATGTCGCCGCCTGGCAGGGCCTGATCGAGCTGCTGAAGGACGGCCAGGTGCGGGCCGTCGGCGTGTCGAACTTCAAGCCGGCCCACCTGGACCGGCTGCTCGCCGAGACCGGGGTGGCCCCCGACGTCAACCAGATCCAGCTCGACCCGCGACTCGGCCGGGACGCGGTCCGCGCCTACCACGCCGAGCACGGCATCGTCACCGAGGCGTGGAGCCCGTTGGGCGCCGGCACCGGCCTGCTCGATGAACCAGTCATCACCCGTATCGCCGCCACGCACGGTCGCAGTCCCGCGCAGATCGTGCTGCGCTGGCACGTCGAGCTCGGCGTGGTGGCGGTGCCGAAGTCGGCCAGCCCGGCTCGGCTGGCGGAGAACATCGACGTCTTCGGCTTCAGCCTCACCGCCGAGGAGATCGCGGCCATCTCCGGCCTGGACCGCGGCGCCGCCGGCGAGGCCGACGCCCTGGACTCCGACGTCTTCGGGCACTGACGTCTTTGGTCACTGACGTCTTTGGTCACTGACGTCTTCGGGCATCGGCATCTGGCGGCCGCCGCCGCGGGGCGGTCAGGCGGTCATGTCCCGCTTTCGGAAGATCACCAGGGTGAGCAGCAGCATGACGCCCGCGTAGAGCGCCCCGCGCAGCAGAGCGTCGGCGTAAGGCATGGCGTATGCGGCGCCACCGGTGGCGATCTCCTGCATGAGCTGGACCGGCAGCCAGGAATGCGCCGGACGGTAGATGCGCGAGATCAGCATCTCCACCGGAAGTGCGTAGGCCAGCGCGACGGCGATCGCGGCCGCCGGCCCGCGCAGCAGGATCGCGGCCAGCGCCCCGATCGCCGCGTACCCCAGTGAGCCGAGGCACAGGTTGACAAAGCCGGAGCCAAGCTCGGCCAGCCCTGTCCCACCGCTCCAGGCGGCGATGGACACCCCTCGGGTCGGCGCGAGCAGGAACGACAGCCCCACCGAGACGACCGTGGCTGCCGCGACGATCACGACGACAAAGGTCGACAGGGCAAGCAGCTTGCCGGCGAGCAGCCGAGCTCGGTGCGGTTGGGCGACGAGCTGGTTGCGCAGGGTGCCGTGACTGTGATCGCCGGCCAGTGACGCGGCGACCACCGACAGCGCCACCACCCCCAGCAGGATGCTGACGGCCTGCACGCCCTGGATCAGGCCGTCCGGCCGGGACAGGGCGGCGGCGGTGACCGGATCGCCGTCGAAGTCCCGGTGCCCGACGGAGAAGAAGGTCAGCACGGTACCGAGGACGGCACAGGCGACCACGGCACCGAGCGTGCCCGCAAGCAACCGAGGTCGCAGCAGGGGCACCCATTCGGCGCGGAACGCCGCGATCATGTGGCACCCCCGCGGCGGTGGGCCGGGTCGAGCCCGGCGCCCGCGGGCGGCGGCACGCTGCCGTCCGGCTCCTGCCCGGCCTGGGCGGAACGGACCAGGTCGCCGTCGATCTCCCCGGTGACGCGCAGAAACGTCTCCTCCAGGTTGGGCCGGTGGGTGCGCAGCGAGCGCAGGGTGATGCCGGCGTGCATCGCGAGCCGGTTGAGGTGGGCGGCGAGGCTCTCCGGGGCGTGCGCGGTGACGACCGGCCAGCGACCCTGGGTGGCCGAGGCGGACGGTGGGCCGCTGCGTAGATCGATCTCGACACGCAGGCCCTCGTCGTCGAGCAGCCCGGCAAGCCGGCGCGCGTCGGCATCGTGCTCGGGGATCAGCAGAATGCGAGGATCCTCGGCCGCGAGCAGGTCGGTGACATGCCCCTGAAACAGCATTCGGCCGCCGTTGATCATGACGAGGTGATCGCAGATCTGCTCGACTTCGGTAAGCAGATGGCTGGAGACGAAGACGGTGATCCCCCCGCCGGCGAGCTGGCCGAGCAGCGCCCGGATCTCCCGGATGCCCGCCGGGTCCAGCCCGTTCGTCGGCTCGTCCAGGATGAGCAGGCACGGGTCGGGCAGCAGGGCCGCGGCGATGCCCAGGCGCTGCTTCATCCCGAGCGAGTACGAGCTGAATCGGTCGTCGGCCCGTTCGCCCAGGCCCACCTGCCCGAGGACCTCCTCGACGCGGCGCTGCCGGCGGGCCCGGTGCCAGCCACCGATCCCGCGCAGAATCGCGAGCTGATCGAGGTTGCGCCGGCCTGACAGGCCCGGGTGAAAGGTCGGGCCCTCGATCATCGCGCCGACTCGGTGCAGGTAGCGGTCCGGCTCGGTGATCGGTTCGCCCAGGACGTGCCCGTGCCCGGCGGAGGGCCGCAGGAGGCCCAGCAACATCCGCAGCGTGGTGGACTTGCCGGCGCCGTTCGGCCCGACGAAGCCGGACAGCGCCCCGCGGGGCACCTGGAGGTCGAGATGGTCGACGGCCCGCCGGGTGCCGTAGCGCTTGGTCAACCCGCGGGTCCAGATCGCCGTGTCGGAGCGGGCCACGCCCGCCGCACCGTCCATGACGGCCGGCGAGGCGGCCGGTGGGTCGGCCGGGCGGTGGTGTGCGTGGGCCGGGCCGATGGCCGAACCGGAATTCATCCTTGTGCTGCTCCCACCCTGTGTGTCGAAATGCCCTCGGCTGGGGCGCCCCGCGACGACGAGCGTCGGTCGTGCGACCGGGGCGGCCCGGGTGCGCTCGCGGCCTGGTCGGGTGACGTGCGCTCGCGGAAGTCAGGGGGCGCCACGTCCACGGATGCCAACGACCCGCCCGTGGGCGGGGTTCCGGCTCCGTGGCTCCATTCTGTGCTTTCCCGCCGACGGAGCTCGTCACGCGCCGGGTTCGACGAGGATGTTAAAAACACTTTTTTCCTGCTATTGCCGGCCGAGTCCGCCTTTTGCGCCGGAGGCCGTCGGGGTGGTTTTCTGGCAGCCGACACGGCGGCGGCGTCGGTGATGTTCCGGTGCCCGGGTCGTTTTCCTTTTGGGCTGACGGGGTGTGCCCGGTCCGTCCGGTCGCGGCCACGGGCCGCCCGCCGGGAGATCGGGTCGATCACTCGGGACCTGGGGTCCTGGTCACCCGCCACAACCCGCCCCCGACGGGTGGACGACAATCCTGGCGTGAGCGAAACGGCTGGCCTCCGGCGCGGCATCCGGACGCTGACGTTGCTCGCGAGCATCGCGATCATCATGATGCTCGTGCTGGCCGTGGCCTCCGCGCTGCGGTCGCGCAACGCCGCCGCCGAGCGGGGCAAGCATCTGGACCCGGCGGCCACGACCACCGCGATGCTCCTCGCCGAGTTCGTCGATCAGGAAAGCGCACTGCGCGGTTACATCGCGACCCGCGACCGCGGCTTCCTGACGCCGTTCGACGACTCCGAGCGCTCGGTTCCCGTGCTCACGGCACGACTGGATGATCTACTGGCCGACCTCCCTGACCTGCGGGCGCAGCGGACCCGGGTGGATGCCGCCTACGGGATCTGGCGGCACGACGTCGTCGAACCGGAGCTGGCCGCGATGGCCCGCGGCGACGTGGCCGAGGCCGCCGGGATCGTCCGTGCGAGCGCGCGGCGCGACTTCGACGAGCTGCGCCGTCAGGCCGCCCGTCTCGCCGATCAGATCGACCGCGAGCAGGTCGAGGCGTCCGGCCGGGTCGAGAGCGCTTCCGTGCTGCTGCTGAGCTCGCTCGCCAGCGCGATGTTCGTCATCCTCGGTGTCCTGGTGACCCTCATGGTTGTGCTGCGCCGCTGGCTGCTGCGTCCGATCGGCGCCCTGCAGCGCTCGGTCAACGCCGTCGCGGCCGGCCGTTACGACACGCGGATCCCCTTGGTGGGCCCGGCGGAGATCGTGGCCCTCGCGGCCGACGTCGAGACGATGCGCGCCCAGCTCGTGCGCCTCGTGCGGCAGAACGAGCGGTCCTGGGAGGCCCTCGCGCAGCAGGGACCCGCCGTCATCGCGCTGCGCGACGCGCTCACCCCCTCGCTGCTGCGCGCCCGCGGGCTGATGCTGCACGGCCGGGTCGATCCGGCACAGGGGGAGCTCGCGGGGGACTGGTACGACGCCTTCGAGTTGCCCGACGGGTGCGTCGCCGTGGTCGTGGGCGACGTTTCCGGCCACGGCGCCGCCGCGGGCGTCTTCGCCCTGCGGCTCAAGCAGCTTCTCGACGCCGCGCTGTCCACCCGCGTGGGCCCGGCGGCCGCGGTGGAATGGGCGGTGGAGAACCTCGGTGAGACCGAGGAGATGTTCGCCACCGCCATCATCGCCGTCATCGATCCGCGCAGCGGGGAACTGCACTATGTCAACGCCGGCCACCCCGACGCGCTGCTGCTGCGCCGGGCCGGGCCGGCCAGGGCGATGACCGCCCCGGCCCTCCCGCCGTTCGGCGC
>NZ_JAMPTM010000283.1 GCF_025403375.1 Frankia gtarii | reverse complement strand
GGGCGGAGGCGCTGACGTAGGCGACGCTGGCGTAGCTGTCGGCGGGGCGCCCGGCGGCGTCGACGCAGCGCACGGCCACCGTGACGCCCGTGAATTCGCCGCCGCCGGCCGCGGGGACCGGGAGCTCGTCCGCGGCGCAGCGGGCGGTGGGCTCGCCGTACGGGGTCACCTGGAACGAACCCGGGATCCGCGAAATCCCGGGGAAGCTCACCTGGTAACGGCCGACGCCGACCCGGCTGATCAGGTTCGTCGCCCCTGAGCTGTTCGCCGAGTACCAGGCCCAGGCGTTCACCGCCGGGCCCGGCGGGACCTGCTGGACCGGCTCTCCCGGACGAATGATGCCGGTGAACGCGTGACCGAAGCTGGCCGCGCCGGTCGGGATCAGCGCGTGGCCGCTGGTGTAGAGCAGCACGAACGGGCTGTCAGTCCAGGCGGACCCGCGCGCGCAGCCGACGAACACCGACTGCCGGTCCTTCTTCACCACCCGGCCCAGGGCGTTGCACCCCACAGGGCCGTCGCCGATCGCGTTGACCTGCAGGTTGTTGCCGTTCTTCGCGAACGCCGGCCCAGTCAGGTCGATCGTGTAATGCCCGGCGCCGACCCGGTGGACCTCGATCGTGCCCGGCCCGCTGACGCTGTAGGCGTTCGCCGGGTGGGACGTGGCGGCCGACGCGGCGTCGGACCGGAGGTAGGCATACGCGCCGCCCGGGGACGGGGCCGGGGCCGGGGCCGGGGTGTCCGGCACGTGGCTGAACAGCGCGGTGAATCCGGAGTCGGCCGGCGTCCCCGCGGCGTCACGGCAGGTCAGGTCGACCTGCTCGTCCCGGCCGGCGGCGTCCCAGCGCACGACGTGGCAGGAGACCACCGGCGCGGTGGTGTCGACGACGGCCGCGGCCGGGTCCAACGCGGTGACGATCGCCGCGCCGCGCCCGGCGGCCACGGCGATGCCGGGGAAGGTCACCCGATAGCCGCCAGTCTGCCGCCGCATGACCGTGACCTGCGCGGCGGCGCCCGCCCCGCCGGCGGTGCGCCAGCTCCCGGCGCTCTGCGTCGCCGGGACCACCGTGGGCACGTTCCCCGAGGGGCTACCGGGCGCGGTGAAGCGGGCGAATCCCCACACCGGCGCCACGGCCGCCCCGGGGCTGCCGGTCGGCGTGGCCGACCGGGCTGATCCGCCGACGCCGGGGCGGCCCGGGTCGGACCTGACCGTGCGGGCCGCGTCCCGCGCCCGGGACCGGCCGTCGTCGCGGTGGTCGCCGTCCGAGCATGCGACCAGGGCCAGTAGCGCCGCCGCGCAGCCCAGCGCGCCGGTGACCCGGGCGACGCGGCCGGCCATCCTCACCATGCGGTGCCTCTCCCTCACAACAAGATCTCGTCGCCACGACAATGGCATATCGGGGGCATCGGGAGCGGCCCGCGACCGCTCCGAACCCTGTCAATCCGCTGACAACCAGTTCGTAAGGGGAGTCGGCGCCCCGACAGTCCTGCAACAGGGGACACTCACCTAAGATTTTCCCCACGCGATCCGCCATGCCGGCGGGTCGGGACACAATGATCGTCCAAGGGTCGGTGCGTGACACCGGCGGGCCCGCGCCTCCTGCGTGCCGCCCGCCCGGACCGCGATCGGCACGCGGCAGGCAGGGGTACAGGTCGATGGCGTCATCGGATGCTGAAGTGGCGGCGTCACGCGCCGTCCCGCTCGGCCCGGACGACCCCCGCGAGCTCGGCTCGTACACGCTGCTGGGCAAGCTCGGCCAGGGCGGCATGGGCATGGTCTACCTGGGCCGTTCGGAGAAGGGCCGGCTCGTCGCGATCAAGGTGATCCGGACGGAGGCGGTCGGCAACCCCGAGTTCCGGGCCCGGTTCCGGCTGGAGGCGGAGACGGCGCGCCGCGTCGCCCGGGTCTGCACCGCCGAGGTCCTCGACGCCGACCCCGACGCCGAATGGCCCTACCTCGTCACCGAGTTCATCGAGGGCGAGACGCTGGCGCGCTACGTCCAGCGCAACGGCCCGCTCGCCGATGCCAACCTGGAGCAGCTCGCGGTCGGCGTCGCCGCGGCGCTCACCGCCATCCACAGCGCCGGGATCGTGCACCGCGACCTCAAGCCCGCCAACGTCATCCTCTCCCCCTTCGGCCCCCGGGTGATCGACTTCGGCATCGCCCGGACGGTCGACGCCGGCAGCGGCCTGACCGGCGACCTGCAGCAGCTCGGCACGCCCGCGTTCATGTCCCCCGAGCAGATCGAGAGCCAGCCGATCTCCTCCGCGGTGGACATCTGGGCGTGGGGCGGCCTGATCGCCTTCGCCGCCACCGGGCACTACCCGTTCGGCGACGCCTCCGCCCAGGTGCTGCTCTACCGGGCGCTGCACGAGGAGCCGCGCCTCGACGACGTCGACCCGGCTCTGCGCCCGATCGTCTGGCTCGCGATGCGCAAGGACCCCGCCACCCGACCCAGCGCCCAGCAGCTCATGCTGCGCCTGCTCGGCGACCCCTCCGGCACCGGCCCGGACGCCGCCGCCGCGGTCGATCCGCAGGACGTCACGAACGTCCTACAGGGCTGGAACCTGCCCGTCCCGGGCGCCACCGGGGCGCACGCGGCAGGTCCGACCGCAGGCGCCGTGGGCACCGGACCGGCGGCGGACGTCGGCGGGCGCGGGGTGGCCGCCGCGGCAGCGGGCGTCGGCGGGTACACCGCCGACCCCGACGCCCCGACTCGGCTGCCGACCGGCCTCGGCGCGCCGGTGCCGCCGCAGCCGGCGGGCGGCGGGACCGTCGCCGGCCAGTCCCCCACCCGGGTCGGCGCCGAGGCCGGCGGCCCTTCCTGGCCGAGTGGGCCCGGCGGGAGCGGCGGTCCTGGTGCGCAGTCCGGTGCGGGCGCCCGCAGCCGCAAGAACCGCGTGCCGCTGCTCGTCGGCGGCGGCGTCGTCGTGGTCGGCGCGATTCTCGCCGGCGTTCTCGCCCTGGCCTCCGGCGGCGACGACAACGCCAACGACTCCGGTTCCAGCGTGCAGCCCACCGCTTCCGCGGCGGGGACGGCCGCACAACCAGCCGCCTTCGCGCTGCCCCGCTCACCCAAGCCGCTCAGTCGCGACACCGTCGTCTACGCCTCCAACCGCAGTGGCAACTATGATCTGTTCACCGCCCAGGTGACCGATGACAACCGGCTCCTGAACGAGAAGCCGCTCGTCACCGACTCCAGCGGCGAGGTCCTGCCGGTGATCAGCCACGATCGCAGGACCGTCGTCTTCTTCAAGAAGGACAGCCCGAAGCCACTTCAGGCAATCGCCGCCGACGGTTCGGGAAAGCCGGTGCAGCTGTTGGCCGCCGGCGCCGCCGTCCACCTGACGATCCCGGACGACTCGCGTCCCTCCCTGTCCCCGGACGGTGGATCCCTGGTGGTGCGGTCCACCTCCGACGCCACGGGAGCGGCGCTCACCGGGCTCTACATCGTCAAACTGGCCGACGGCAGCGTCAGCCGGATCGAGAACGCGGCCGAGCAGGCGTCGGACCCGGCCTGGTCACCAAGCGGCGATCGCGTCGCCTACTGGTCCAACGAAGGAGGTGGCGACCGCGGCTTCATCGTGACGATTCCGGTCAAGCCCGGTGCGCAGCCCACCCGCCTCACCGCTGGACAGGGTAACGGGGATTCAGACCCAGCCTGGTCACCGAACGGCGACAAGATCGCTTTCACTCGGGAGCAGAGCGGCGACCTGGAGATCTTCGAGATGAACTCGGACGGCTCCGGTGTCCGCCAGCTCACCCATGCGCGCGGCGACGACCAGGACCCCGCTTTCGGCCCCGACGGCCGCATCGTCTTCTCCGGCCAGCGCGACACCACCAACCCCAACGCCCGCCAGCTGTTCGTCCTCAACCCGAACGACCCCGCCACCGGTGACCGCCAGCTCACCACCCAGGGCGGCTTCAACGGCCACGCCCGCTGGAACGCCGGCTGACCCCGCGCCCTCTCCGTTACCACCCAATGTGCGCCAGAGCAGAGAACGTGACAGGCATTCGCGATGGGGACCGGCGGTGCCGCCTTTTCCACAACCGTTCGGGCTCGTCCACAGATGCGCGGTGAGAGCCCCGTGAGCCGGGCCCGAGCCGCAGACTTGGCGGATGGATCAGGCCCACGACAGGTGATCGCCCTCGCCCGGCAGCAGGATGACGTCGTCACCCGGGCGCAAGCTCGTGCGCTCGGTCTGTCCGATCACGGTCCCGGGGAACAACGGAACAGCGGTTGGCGCTAAGCGATTGATCCTGCTGGCTACTCGGTCTGCGTGGGCTGGAGAACCTGGTCCTGGAGGCGCTGGCGGAGGTCGACTTCCTCCGGGGTGAGCGGATCGTCTGGCCGCCGGATGCGGACTCGGCGGGGGCGGGGGATGTCGTCGACGTCCTGAAGGTCGGCGAAGTCGGCGCGAGCTGCCGCGTCGAGTCCTTCGAGGGTCGACTCCCGGATGTTCTCCCGCTCGGTCTCCGCCATCGCCGCGAAGAACGCGAACAGTAGACGGCCCGGCCCGCTGGGGTCGTACATCCCGGGCAGGGGCCCGGCGAGCATCTCCAGGACCAGGCCGTGGGCGGTGAGGTGGTCGGCGAGCGCGGTGAGTTCGGCGGCGTCGCGGCCGAGTCGCTTCATCTCGTACCCGGTGAAGATGACGCGGCAGTGCGGGGCGTGGGCCTTGATCTGCCGGGCGAGCGCGAGCGCGGCCTGGAACTGGGGGCGGACCCGAACGCGGGTGCTGATCTTCTCGGAGAACACCTTGTCGCGCGGGATGCCGTGCTTGGCGAGCGCGTCGAGCTGGGACTGGAGTTCCTGAGTGAGCGTCGAGCACCTCGCGTACCCGATGCGGATGTCGGCGGTCGGGATGTCCGGTGCGAGGGCGAGCGGGACGGAGGTGCCAGCCGCCACGGCTGTCCGGGCTCCCGGTTGGCGGACGTCGGCACGCGCAGGAGCTTGGCGAGCCGGGGCACCTTGGTGAAGCGGCCGGTGTGGTGGATGCTGGCGACCGCGCCGGCGCGCGAGCGGCACGGCGAGCCGGGCTCGGCCCGGCAGCGCGGGCAGAGGTGGCGTTCGACTGTGGGATCTGAGCGGCAGCTGCATTCCCGGACGTCGGGATTTCCCGGGGAGTGGGGATTGCGCACCACCGGCGCGGCGTCGGCCCGCGGGCTCAGGTGAGAGCGGCGACCAGCAGGGCGAAGGCGGCGATGATGACGGCCACGCGGACGTAGTGGTACCGGCCCCAGCGGTGCACCTGCTGCTTCCAGTCGGCGGGCCGGTTGTCAGGGGTCCACGTCTTGCTCCGGTTGTTGATCGGGACGAGCAGCAGGAGCGACATGACCACGCTGAGGAGCAGCAGCGCGCCGGCGGTGACGACGAGGCCGGTGCCGAGGTGGTGCCGGCCGGCGACGGCCCAGACCGCGACCAGGACGAGCGAGCCGATATACCAGACCGGCATCACAGCGCCGAGCATCCGGCCCCCGTGGGCGTGGCCGAGTTGGCCGCTGTCCTCGGGGAGCGCGTTGAGGATCGGGTTCATGACGAAGGCGACGGAGAACTCCACCCCCACCATCACGCCGACGACCACGATGGTGACGACCTCGAGTGCGTTGAGCATGACGACCCCTCTTGGTATCTAGCATCGCTAGGTGATGAGGCAACGCTAGTACTACTGATGCTCTGTTGTCTAGCGGCGCTAGGATCGAATCATGTCGGTACAGGAACGCAAGGAGCGCGAACGGGCGGGCCGCGAACGTCTCATCGTGGCGACGGCCCGCGAACTCGCCGAGCAGCAGGGTTGGGACGCGGTCACCACCCGCCGGCTCGCCGAGCGCATCGAATACAGCCAGCCCGTTCTCTACAGCCACTTCCGCGGCAAACGGGAGATCATCGGCGCCGTCGCCCTCCAGGGCGCCGCCGAGCTAGCCGCGGCGGTGCGCGCCGCGACCGCCGCCGCAGACGGCCCGCGCGAGCGGGTGTACGCCCTCGCCCGCGCCTACCTCGACTTCGCCGCACGCAACCCGGCGGTCTACGACGCCATCTTCCAGCTCGACGGCGGTCTCCCGTACGCACAGGAGGACACCCCGGAACCTCTCAAGGACGCTTTCGCCGCGCTGCTGGAGTGCCTCGGCGAGGTCGCCGGGGACGGCGTACACCCGGGGCTGTTCACCGAGGTGTTCTGGGCGTCCCTGCACGGCCTGGCGACCCTCACCCGGGCGGGACGGCTGCCGCCGGAGGACACCGAGCCGAGGGTGGAGCTGCTGGTGGACCGGCTCCCCATGGTCTGACACACCACCCCGGCGGGCACGCAGCCGGGGCCCTCGGGCCCCGGCGCTGCCTGCCTGCGGCAACGCTTCCGGTCGCTCGCGTCCACACGGCGCGACCGCAGATCGCCGGGCCACGTCCTCGTCCAGGACGTCATGCTCCCGCTCCTCGGGTGGCAGGGCCCGCAGGTGGTCGACGGCGGCGTCGAGGTAGCGCGTTGTCCAGAGCACGGCGGCATTAGCGAACAGGTCCAAGGCATCGTCGATCGCCGCCGCCTCCAGCGACCGAACCACCGCGGTGACCATCGCCGTGCGCTTCGGTTCCGGGGTGCGGGCCAGGTTCGGGGCCTTCGAGCCCAGCCCGCTCTTCGCCAGTGCGCTCAGCCGGTTCGGCGGAATCTGCTCGACCTTCACCTTCCCCAGGCGGAAGGCCGCGATCTCGTCGACCCGCTCCAGCACGCCCTTCATCGCGTTGCCGGTGGTCCGAGTCGGCGGCCGGCGCATCCGCTCCAGCTCCGAGAGCCGCTTTCCCTCCGGCACCTCCAGCAGCGCGACCAGGTCCCCGGGCAGCGAGGCGTCCGCGAGGCGGGCCGCGTTCGCCACCGTCGCGTACAGCCGCTGCTCAGCGATCCCGCGCACTTCCGCGACCTGCCGGGCCAGCACGCTCACCCCAGGCAGCAGCACCCGGTTCCGGCGCAGCCAGTGCACCGACTGGTTGAACAGCGCCACCGGCCCCTCGGCATTCGTCCACGCCCTGCCGTGCAGGAACATACGGAACAACCGGCCCCACTCCGGGTCTTCGTACTGGTGGTAGCCGTAAGGCGTCCCGTATCTCCCACGCGTGCTCGTACGCCGTCTTCAGCCGCTCGGGGTACTGCTTGATGCACGAGACGTCCTCGATGCCCGGCTCCTGGCCGAGGTGCTCGATGACCGGCCACGGCACCGCGAGCGGGTCCAGCCCGACGTAGCGCACTGTGCACATCTGGAGCGCGAATCCAAGCCGGTTCTGATCCCCACGCCGCTTGCCGATCAGCGCACGGTCGACGTCATCGAGGTAGCAGAACCTCTCCAGCTCGGGCCTCGTCGGCTCCTCGGCGAACTTCCCGTACGCCTCGGCCTGCCCATCAGTCAGAAATTCCACCGGCACGGCCGGACCGTAGCCCCGCGGCGACCAGCTCAACCGAGCTTTGCCGAACCTCGGCAGAGCCGTTGGACGCTCTGCTAGAAGGCAAGATCAGCCCTTGGCGCCAACCGCTGTTCCATTGTTCCCCGGGGCCGGACCAGCTCGGTGCGCCGCACGCCTGAGGACAGGGCGCTGTGGTGCGACCGAGACGTAGTCATCACCGTCGTCGACGCCATGCTGCACGAACGGAGGCTCACCGTAGCCGACCTCGTGGATCTACGCCGTCGCGTGGAAGATCGCCGCGGCGTCGACCGGGCCCGGTCCTGGTGGGGGATGATCGACGGAAGGGCGGAGTCGCCCCTGGAGACGCGGCTTCGCCTGCTGCTCGGCGACGCCGGCCTGCTACCCGACGAGACGCAGTGGCCAGTGCACCATCCAGCGACCGGAGAGTTCATCGCCCGGCTCGACTTCGCCTGGCCGACACTCCGCCTGGGAATCGAGGCGGACGGAGTCGGCCCCCACAGTGAGCCGCAGGCCCTGCTCCGCGACCGGCGCAGTCAGAACGACCTCGTCCGGCTCGACTGGGAGGTCCTCCGCTTCACCTGGCAGGACGCGGCCCCCGGTACGCCGGCTGCGCGACGCACGACGGTGATTGTCCGCACCGCGCTCGCCGACGCCACCGCCCCGGGTAGACGCCGTCTCCGACGCTGATCCCTGATCTCAACCCCAACCCCAACCCCGACACCGGCACCGCTACCGCCACCGGCCACCTGCGCGGAGCCGCACGCACCCACAGCACGCGCTTGGCCCAGGCGATGGGTAGCCCCCGATGGCCGGCCGAGCGAACGGCCGGCCGTGGCACACGAGGATCACCGTAAGCAACGATCATCGAAACGCACAGCGACCGAGGCTGTCACCGCCGAGCAAGTGCCGGCCATGGCAGCCCCGGTCGCCGGGGCACGCAGAGAAGAACACGAAGCGAAGGAGCGCGCGAAGCGCGCACCCTCTCTTTGCCGAAATGTCAGCGCGGGGGGCCGCTGACGGGGGTGG
>NZ_JAMPTM010000282.1 GCF_025403375.1 Frankia gtarii | reverse complement strand
CGCCCGCCCTGCCGGTTGGCGTGATCCGCGACGGCCTGCGCGGCGCCGTCCGCGAGCTCGGGCGGCCCGATCCGCTCCGCCCCGCAGGCCAGCCCGACCGGCCCCGCGACCAGCGCGCCGACGCGGAGGAACTCGACCGCGAGCCCGACCGTCGCCCCGGGCGAGCTGGAGCCCCCGAAGCCCCCGGCACGACCACTGATGATGGCGTTCCCAGCGGCGGTGCCGTCGATGACGGCGGTCCCGGCTATCTGGCCGGTTCCGCGGAGAGCATGCCCGGCAGACCAGCCACCGGCGCCGATGTTCCCCGTCCGGGCGGTTGCCGCCCGGCTCTCCCCGATCGGGGGTCCCACCCGCGGGGTGTGCCTGGCAAGGGAGCCCCCGACCGGGTCCGTCCCGACCCGCGCCGCCGCGGCGGCGCGCCGGGCCGCTGCCAGCTCCACGATCGCGAGCTCACCGGCGAGGTGCGCGACTCGTCGCCAGTTGCCCGGCCCGTACCAGGTCGGCGAGACCGCGAACGACAGGGCCACGTGTGGCGCCTGCGCGCCGACGAGGTGGGTGCAGGCGACGGTGTCGCCGGGCAGGTCCAACACCTCGATCAGACGGTGGATGAGCAGGTCGGCGTCGCGCAGGCAGGCGCAGCCGGCATCGACACCGACGATGAGCGGCCCGGTCATCGCGCGGGCACCGGCACCGCGCGGGGGCGGCCGACAGGCGCCACGGTGTCGGACCGCGGCGACCGGCGGACCGGTGCGGCTGACCCCGGATTCCGACGCCCGCCGTGACGAACCGCCCGGTGTTCGTGATCCCCCATGTCGTTCCCTTCGATGACCGCAGCGCCGCACGTGAGCATCCGACGCGCCGAGCAGAGGGTGGCAGCGCCGGGTGAACGTCCGGCCAACAACAGAGGGCAGGGTAGTTGTGACCACCACCTTTCTAGCCAGAAAACGGGAATTTGACTGGCCCTGTAGCCCATCCCGGCTATGACAATGAGGCCGTTCATAGTCGTCTTGCCATTTGGTCAGTGGCCCCGCGGATTCCGCCGGCCGGCGGGGGACCACCATCGGGCGGCAGGCCGGACGGGCGACAGTGCGTCTGTTGGCACGGCCGATCGGCACGCAACGCAATGGCGTCGCCGTAGCACCGGGTGTTCGCTGGAACCGGCCGGCACGGGAGGACGCGCGCACTGACCCCCGCCCAGCCGGGACGCCGCGCCGCGGCTCCCACCGCCACGGCGAAAGGAGTCCGATGACCAGCCGAACTGGGCCCCCCGGCGTGGAATTGCCGCTGGCGGGGGTGCGGGTGCTGGATCTGGCGGACGGCCGCTGCGAGTCGACCGGCCGCTACCTCGCCGACCTCGGCGCCGAGGTGCTGCGGATAGAACCACCGGGCGGCGCGGCCTCGCGGCGGGCGGGGCCGTTCACCGACGACGGGACGAGCCTGTCGTTCGCGATCCACTCGATCAACAAGCGCGGCGCGGTGGTGGACCTCGCCACGGCGGCGGGCCGGGATCGGCTATACGCGCTGGCGGCGAGCGCGGACATCCTGCTGCACACCGCCCGTCCGGACCAGCAGGTCGCACGCGGCCTCGACCCGCAGGGACTGCTCGCCGCCCACCCGGGCCTCGTCGTCGTCTCCATCACCGACTTCGGGCTGACGGGTCCCTACCGGGACTGGGCGGGCAGCAGCGACGTGCACGTGGCGATCGGCGGGCTGTTGTCCCGTTCGGGACTGCCCGGTATGCCGCCGCTGCTGCCGCCGCAGTTCCTGGCCGACGAGTGCGCCGCCGCGCAGGCCGCCTGGGCCGCCCTGGTCGCATATGCCAACCGGCTGGAAACGGGGCGCGGCGACGTCGTCGACTTCTCGGTGCTCGAGGCGGTCGCCCAGGTCCTCGACCCGGGCTACGGCATCTCGGGCAGCGCCCGCGCAGGGGCGACGGTGCGTGACCTCCCGCGGGGGCGCCCGGACGCCCGCCACCTTTACCCGATCTTCCGCGCGGCCGACGGCTGGGTGCGGATCTGTGTCCTCGCCGCACGGCAGTGGCAGGGGATGTTCCGCTGGCTCGGCGAGCCGGCGCAGTTCGCCGATGCGAAGTACGACAACCTCGGCGCCCGCTTCGCCGCCGCCGGCGAGCTCTACCCACTGATCGGGAAACTGTTCGCCGAGCGCACCCGGAAGACGATCGTCGCCGAGTCGATCGGGTTCGGCGTGCCCGCGGCCGCCCTGCTCGACGCCGCCGGCGTGGTGGCCGGCGAGCACTTCCGCGAACGGCGGACCTTCGTGCCCGTCGAGGTCGCCCCGGGGGTGGCGGTGCCCGTAACCGACGGTCTGGTGGAGATCGACGGCATCCGCGCCGGCCGGCGGCACGGTCCCCCGGCACTCGGCGAGTACGACCCCGCGGTCCTCGCCACCGCCACCATCCCGGGGCCAGGTCCTGGGTGGACGGGCGGTGCGGGCGACCCTGGCGGTGCGGCGGCGGCTGCGCGCCATCCGTTCGCCGGACTGCGGGTGCTCGACCTCGGGGTGATCGTCGTCGGGGCGGAGCTGGGCCGGCTGTTCGCCGATCACGGCGCCGAGGTGATCAAGGTCGAGAACCGGGCGTTCCCGGACGGCTCGCGGCAGAATCGCAACGGCGCGCAGATCAGCGAGAGCTTCGCCTGGGGCCACCGCAACAAGTCGAGCCTGGGGCTGAACCTGCGCGACCCGCGCGGCCGGGAGATCTTCCTGCGGCTGGTCGCGACCGCGGACGTGGTGCTGTCGAACTTCCGCCCGGGCACCATGGCATCGCTCGGACTCGGCTATGACGAGCTCGCCCAGGTGAACCCGGGGATCATCGTCGCCGACAGCAGTGCGTTCGGTTCGACCGGCCCGTGGAGCCGCCGCCTCGGCTACGGGCCGCTGGTGCGGGCCACGGCGGGCCTCAGCGAGCTGTGGCGCTACCCGGACCTCCCGGACGGGTTCTGCGACGCGATCACGATCTACCCCGATCATGTCGCCGCCCGGGTCAGCGCGGTGGCGGTGCTGGCACTGCTGCTGCGCCGGCGGCGCACCGCCCGCGGCGGCACGGTGAGCGTCGCCCAGATCGAGACGATCTTCTACCAGATGGGAGCCGGGCTCGCCGAGGAGTATCTGCGGCCGGGCTCGGTCCACGCCCAGGGCAATGACCGGCGCGGCGACGCCCCGCGCGGCCTGTTCGCCTGCGCCGGGGACGACGAGTGGTGCGTCATCGACGTCCGCGGTGACGAGGCCTTCCGCCGGCTCGCCGGCGTCGTGGGTCAGTCGGCGTGGCGCGACGATCCCCGGTTCGCCACCGCGGCGGGCCGCGACGCCCACCGGGGGGAGATCAACGCCGAGGTGGGCCGCTGGACCGCCGGGCTCGCCCCGGAGCAGGCTGCCCGCCGGCTGCAGGAGCACGGCGTGGCCGCCGGGAAGATGCTGCGGGTGCACGAGCTGCCGGCCGACCCGCAGCTCGCCGCGCGCCGTTTCCTGGTCGAACAGAGCCAGCCGCAGCTCCCGCCGCCGCTGCTGACCCTGGGCGGTGAGGCCCACTACCGGGGCGTCGCCGACCCGCTCACCGGCCCGGCCCCGCTGGTCGCGGAGCACACCCGCGAGCTGGCCGAGCGCGTGCTCGGCCTGTCCCCCGCCGAGGTGGACGAGTTGGTCGGCGCGGGCGTGCTCGAAGCGCCGCGAACCACCCTGCCCGTGCCGTGATCAGGAGAACACTTGAGCGCCCTCAACGCCCTCAACGCCCTCGATCCCGCGACGCCGGTGCTGATCGGTGTCGGCCAGTACGCCGAGCAGCCCGGCCGGCCCGGCTACGCGCGGTTGTCCGCGGTGGAGCTGGCGGCGGCGGCAGCGCGGCGAGCGGTCGCCGATGCCGGCATCGATCCGGCCGCGATCGACACGGTGGCGGGGGTTCGCCAGTTCGAGATCTCCGGCGCGCGGGCGAAGGCCCCGCTGGGCCGGTCGGACAACTACCCCCGCTCGGTCGCCGCCCGCATCGGCGCGGAGCCGGCGCGGGCCGTGCTGGAGGTCGTCGGCGGCCAGTCGCCGCAGCACCTCGTCAACGAGTTCGCCGCGGCGATCGCGACCGGCGCCGGGCCCGAGGTGGTGCTGCTGTTCGGCTCGGAGGCGATCTCCACCACCCGGGCGCTCGCGGACGCCCCCGACCGGCCCGACTTCACCGAGCACGTCGGCGGCCAGCTCGACGACCGCGGCTACGGGCTGGCCGGGCTCAGCTCCCGCTACCACGCCGCCCACGGCCTGCTCGGCGCGCCGAGCCAGTACGCGCTGTTCGAGAACGCCCGGCGCGCGAGGCTGAAGCTGTCCCGCGCCGACTACGCCCTCGCCATGGGCGAGCTGTTCGCCCCCTTCACGAAGGTCGCCGCCGCCAACCCCTACGCCGCCGCACCGGTCGAGCGCGACGCCACAGAGCTCGCCACCATCACCGAACGCAACCGGATGATCGCCGATCCGTTCCCGCGGTTCGTCGTCGCCCGCGACCAGGTCAACCAGGGTGCCGCCGTCCTGCTCACCTCGGTCGGCACCGCCCGCCGCCTCGGCGTCCCCGCCCAGCGGTGGGTCTTCCTGCCCGGCCACGCCGACCTGCGCGAACGTGACCTGCTGGAGCGAGCCGATCTCTCGGCCAGCCCCGCCGCGGTGATGGCCGTCCGCCACGCCCTCGACGTCGCCGGCCTCACCCTCGACCAGATCAGCACCTTCGACCTGTACAGCTGCTTCCCGATCGCCGTTTTCAACCTCTGCGACGGCCTCGGCCTCGCCCCCGACGACCCCCGCGGCCTCACCCTCACCGGCGGCCTGCCGTTCTTCGGCGGCGCCGGCAACAACTACTCCATGCACGCCATCGCCGAGACCGTCACCCGACTGCGCACCACCGGCGGCCACGGCCTCGTCGGCGCCAACGGCGGCTCGCTGTCGAAGTACTCCGTCGGTATCTACTCGACCACCCCGGCGCCCTGGCGGCCCGACGACAGCGCCACCCTCCAGGCGGAGATCGACTCCTGGGCGCCGGTCGAGGTGGCGACGCGCGCCGACGGCTGGGCGACGATCGAGACGTTCACCATCACCCACGGCCGCGACGGAGGCCGCACCGGCATCGTCGTCGGCCGCCTCGACCACGACGGCCGACGCTTCCTCGCCACCACCATCCGCGGTGACACCGACCTGCTCGACCTGCTCGCCGGCGAGTCCCCGTTCGGCGAGCGGATCTTCGTGCGCGCCACCGCCACCGGCAACCGGGCGGCGCTGCGCCGGACCGCACTGGACGCCCGGCTACCCGCCCGGGCCCCCGGTTTCCGCGACGGCTACGAACACATCCTCATCCGCCGCGACGGTCACCTCCTCGAGGTCACCATCAACCGGCCCGACGCCCGCAACGCGCTGCACCCCCCGGCCAACCATGAACTCGACGAGGTCTTCGACGCCTACTTCGCCGACCCCGACCTGTGGGTCGCGATCATCACCGGCGCCGGGGACACCGCGTTCAGCGCCGGCAACGACCTGATCTGGACGGCCAGCGGCAAACGCGGCTCCGTGCCGCTGGCCGGCTTCGCCGGGCTCACCGGCCGCCGCGACCTGACCAAGCCGGTCATCGCCGCCGTCAACGGCTACGCCCTCGGCGGCGGCTGCGAGATCGCGCTCGCCTGCCACCTCGTCGTCGCCGACACCACCGCCCAGTTCGCCCTCAGCGAGGTCCGCGTCGGCCTCGTCGCCGGCGCCGGCGGCCTGGTCCGCCTCCCCCGGGCGCTGCCACCGAAGCTCGCCACCGAGATGATCCTCACCGGCCGCCGCCTCGACGCCACCGAGGCCCACGCCCACGGCCTGGTCAACCGGGTCGTCCCCGCCGGCACCGCCCTCGACGGCGCCCGCGCCCTCGCCGCCGAGATCCTCGCCGGCTCACCGACGTCCGTACGCGTCTCACTGCAGATCATGAACGAGACCGCCAGGATCCCAGACCCCCACGACGCCGTCGCCCACGACTCCCCCGCCCTCGACGACCTCCTGCTCAGCGAGGACATGCACGAAGGCCTGACTGCCTTCGCCGAGAAACGCACTCCCCACTGGCACAATCGCTGACCCCGACCGGCCGCCCACGGCCGGGTCCGCCGGCCCTCGCGAGGAGAACCTTGAGCACTGAGACCGAAAAGACGCCCGACAGCACCGACGCCGAGAAGGTCTTCGACGCGCAGCGCCGGCACCGCTGGGTCACGAAGACGTCGACCGTCGAGGAGCGGATCCGGCATCTCACCCGGCTGCGGGCGGCGATCACCGATCATCTCGACGAGATCCGGGCCGCGCTGCACGCCGACCTGCTGCGCCCGCCGCGCCCGCGGGTCCCGGCCGAGGTGGCGGCGGTGCTCGCCGACATCGACGACGCCGTCGCCCACCTCGCCGAGTGGGCGGCGCCCACCCCGCTGACCCCGCCGCCGTACCTCGGCGCCGGGGCCGAGGAGTTCGTGCAGTACGAGGCCCGTGGGGTCTGCCTGCTGTTCGCCCCGTGGAACTTCCCGTTCGGCCTGCTGTTCCAGCCACTGGTACCGATCATCGCGGCCGGGAACACCGCGATCGTCAAGCCGAACGAGCTCGCCCCGGCCACCTCCGCGGTCAGCGCGCGGATCATCCGGGAGGTCTTCGCCCCGGAGCACGTCGCCGTGTTCACCGGTGGGGTGGAACTGGCGAACGCACTGCTGGAGCTGCCCGTCGACCACATCTTCTTCACCGGCAGCCCCGCGGTGGGGCGAGTGGTGATGGCCGGTGCCGCCCGCCATCTCGCCTCGGTCACCCTCGAACTCGGCGGGAAGTGCCCGGCGATCGTCGACGGGACCACCGACCTCGCGACGGCCGCGGCCCAGATCGCGCAGGCCAAGCACAGCAACGCCGGGCAGATCTGCCTGTCCCCCGACTACCTGCTGATCCGCGACGAGGCCCGCGACGAGTTCCTCGGCCACTACCTGGCCTGGATCGAGCAGAACCTGTACTCGGACGGGAAGCTCGCGCCCGAGGCGCTCGGAAAGATTATAAATCGGCGCAACCTGGACCGGCTGACCGGCTATCTCGACGACGCGGTCGCCCGCGGCGCGAGGCTGGTCGACAACGGGGTGCCGGATACCGGCGGGCACATCCTGCCGCCCGCGGTGCTGCTGGACGTGCCCGCGGACGCCCGGATCCTGACCGAGGAGATCTTCGGACCGATCCTGCCCGTGCTGACCTTCGCCGACCCGGCGCAGGTCGTCGAGCACGTCCGCGCGGGCGGCAAGCCGCTGGCGATCTACGTCTACAGCGACGACCGCGGCCTGGTCGACGCGGTGCTGGGGGGCACGTCGTCCGGCGGGGTCACCGTCAACGGCTGGGCGCTGCACTTCGTCGACAGTCAGCTCCCCTTCGGGGGCGTCGGCACCAGCGGAATGGGCCGCTATCACGGCGTGCATGGATTCCGGGAGCTCTCCCACGCCCGGTCGGTGTTCCTCGCCGCCGGACAGACCAGCAGGCAGACGGCAAGCAGGCGTCAGGAGCGGCCATGCGAGTCCTGATCACCGGATCCCGTGGGAAGATCGGTTCCCGCGTCGTCGCGCGCCTGGGCGCCGACGGCCACCAGATCACCGGGACCGACATCGTCGCCGCCCACTACGGCCCGCCGTTCGACCCCTACCTGCGCGCCGACCTCACCGACTACGGGCAGGCCATCGCCGTCGTCCTGCGCACCCGCCCCGACGTCGTCATCCACACCGCCGGCATCCCCGAGCCCTCCCACGACCCCGGGCACGTCATCTTCGCGACCAATACCCAGTCGACGTACAACATCGCCGAGGCGGTCGCCCGCACCCGCGTGCCCCGCCTGATCTACACCTCCAGCGAGACCGCCCCCGGTTTCGTCACCGCCGAACGACCGTGCCTGCCCGACTACCTGCCCGTCGACGAGGACCACCCGCTGCGCCCCCAGGACGCCTACGGCCTGTCCAAGGCCCTCGGGGAGAACATCTGCGACGCCCTGGTCCGCCGCAGCGACGCCACCGCCGTCTCCGTGCGCCCCAGCCTCGTGCTCACCCCCGACGCCTACGAGGCCGTCCACGCCGGCGTCGCCGCCAATCCGCGCCGGGGCGCGTTCAACCAGTGGTCCTACGTCGACGCCGACGACCTCGCCGAGCTGATCGCCCTGGCCGCGACCGCCGACACCCCCGGCCACGAGGTCGTCTACGCCGCCCAGCCGGACAACATCGCCGGCCGCCCGCTCGCCGAGCTCACCGCCGAGGTGTTCGGCGCGGACGCTCCACCGCTGCGGGAGCTGGACCGCCCCGACGCCGGCGGGATCTCCATCGCCAGGGCCCGCGCCCTGTTCGGGTGGAAACCCGAACGTTCCTGGCGCGACCACGTCACCGCCAACGCCAACGCCAACGGCGGCTGACCCACCGACACGAGCCGCCCGACCCCGCCGACCCACCT
>NZ_JAMPTM010000281.1 GCF_025403375.1 Frankia gtarii | reverse complement strand
CGATCCTCCCGGCCCCCGATCCTCCTGGCCGTCGACCGTCGATCTCCCGCCGCTCGCGGGGGTGGATGGCGTGGCCGTCTGCCCATGGTCAGCCGGCCAGCCGGTCAGCCCGTCCCGCGGGTGTGGAGCTCGCGGATCGCCGGGCGGGGATCATCCTCGATGCGGGACTCGGCATCGAAGATCATGGTGGCGCGCCGGTCGAGCGTATACGGCGACCAGGTGGGTAATCCGGGATGGTTCGGATCGCCCTCCTGAGCGAAACGCACGAACGCCTCGCTGACCGCGCGGGCCACACTCGCATTCTCGGGCCGGTCGCCGGCCATCGGGGTGAGCGGATAATTGTCGAACACAAACGGGATCTCGCCGCCGTGGGTGGCCCCGAGAATTCCGCCGAGGGCGGGCGTGGCGAAATCGAAACGGTAGACGTACACCGGGGCGCCGGCTGCGGCGATCTTCCGTTGGGCCCAGTCGATCCCGCCCCACCACATCACCCGGTCGGTCACGAACGCGCACGCCAGCTCGCTCGGCGTCGCGTCCGGCCGCTCCGCGCGGTAGGCGCGTACGAACTCCGGCCCGGCGGCGCCGAACATGCCGCCGGCCAGCGCGGCCAGGCCGGCGTCGTCGAGGGAGCCGAACCACGGCATTCCCAGCATGATCATCTTCATGTCGTCCTGGGTCGACCCGACGAGGACGGGGACGTCGGCGCCCAGCGGCGAGGCCTGCGGATCCATCGGATGGGCGGGCAGGACCCGGCCGTCGACGACCGCTTGGAAGGGCATGAACTGCTCGCTGCCGGCCGCCCCGGCGAGCCCGGAGGCGATCGGCACCCCGGTCGCCTCCGCCTCCTCGATCAGCAGTTCGGCCGGCACGTCGTGCAGCTTCGCGATGTCCGCCGGGGCGATCCCGAGCCGGCCGAGCAGCTCCTCGGCGTTCGCGGTCGCCACGTCCGCCGGGCAGGAGCGGATCAGCGGGCCGCTCATCACCGCCGCCCGCTGGAACAGGCCCTTCGCCGCCGGCATGCCCAGCAGGATGGAGGTTTTCGACGCGCCGCCCGAGTCGCCGAACAGCAGCACCCGGTTCGGGTCGCCGCCGAATCCGGCGATGTTGTCGCGCACCCATCGCAGGGCGAGCACGATGTCGAGCATGCCGGCGTTGCCCGCGTCGCGGTAGCGGTCCCCGGCCAGCTCGCCGAGGTGCAGGAAGCCGAGCGGTCCCAGCCGATGGTTGATCGTGACGACCACGGCGTCGCCCCGGGCGGCCAGGGCAGTGCCGTCGTAGAGCGGCCAGGAGCCCGAGCCCGTGCTGAAGGCGCCGCCGTGCAGCCACACCAGCACGGCGCGGGCGCGCTGCTGGTCGACGCCGCCGGTCCAGACGTTGAGCACCAGGCAGTCCTCGTCCTGGGCCGGTTCGTCCCCGGCCAGGCCGTGCAGGAACGCGAGGAACGGTGCCATCCGCGCGGCCGAGGCGGGATCGTCCGCGCCGGTGCCGCCCGCCTCGGCCGGGCGCGCCTGCGGCGCGGTCGGGCCATAGGCTAAGGCGTCGCGAACACCCGTCCACGGCTCGGGCGGGCGGGCCGGTTGGAATCGGTTCGCGCCGGCGACGGATCCGCCGTACGGAATTCCCTTGAAAATGTGCACGCCCGATGGTGTCGTCGTGCCGCGAATCCGGCCGTTCGACGTTTCGATGACGATATCCGGCATGATCGTTCCTTTCCTGCGTGGGCCCGTTCGAGGGCGCGAGTGAAGTAACTCGATGCACCGAAAATTAGGCGCCGGCCGAAGGTGTGTCAACAGCGTTCACCGGCCCCGGTCGCGACCGGTTGACGTGGTCGAGGTCACTCTGAAACGCTGCCCGGTACCCGCACACGGGCCACGGGTACCGGGCGGGGTCATGGGTGCCGTCGCGAGGCTGGGCCCGAAGGCAACAGGGGACGGAGCTGCTGATGGGCGCGAGCGAGCTGTCCGGGAACGTCGATTCCGCACCGTTAGCCCGCTCCGCACCGTTAGCCCGCGCCGCGGCGACGGCGGCCTGACGGCGTGGCCACGCCTACCGCGGGATCCACCGCGTCCCCGGCCGCCGAGCCGTCCTCGGCACCCCGTCCGGCCCCGGATCAGACCGGGCGGCTCGCCGGGCGGGTCGCCGTCGTCACCGGTGCGGGCCAGGGCCTGGGCCGGGGGATCGCCGAGGCGCTGGCCGACGAGGGCGCCGCGGTGGCCCTGCTCGGCCGCACCGAGTCGAAGGTGATCGCCGCCGCCGAGGAGCTGTCCGGCAAAGGCGCTCGGGTGCTGGCGCTGCGCTGTGACGTGGCCGAACGGGCCGATGCGCAGGCCGCGGTCGAGGCGACGCTGGCGGCGTTCGGCGCGGTCGACATCCTCATCAACAACGCCCAGGGCGGGAACAACACCGTCCGTGTCCCCACCGTCGACGCCACCGACGCCCAGCTTCTCGAATCCTTCGAGACAGGCCCGCTGGGCAGCGTGCACATGATGCAGGCCTGCTTCGAGGCGTTGCGGGACTCCGGCCACGGCGCGGTCGTCAACTTCGGGTCGGGGATCGGCGTACGCGGCGCGCCCGGCCTGCTCGGGTACGCGATGGCGAAGGAGGCCATCGGCGGCCTGACGAAGGTCACCGCCATCGAGTGGGGCCGCTACGGGATCCGGGTGAACCAGGTCTGCCCGGCGGCCTGGTCGCCGGCGGCCGAGGAGTACATGAAACAGAGCCCCGAGCGTTGGGAGGCGCAACGCCGCCAGACCCCGCTGCGCCGGCTCGGTGACCCCTACGCCGACATCGGCCGGGCGATCGTCGGCCTGGTCAGCGACGACATGCAGTACCTGACCGGGGCGACGCTCATGCTCGACGGCGGCCAGATTCTGCTGCGCTGATCCGGTCGTACTCGCAACCCCGCGCATAGGACGGATCGGAAGGAAACGGCGATGCCGGACAACCTGGTGGGCAAGACGGCGATTGTCACCGGCGGCAGCAGTGGCATCGGCCTGGCCAGCGTCGAGGCGTTCGTCGCCGAGGGCGCGCACGTGGTCATCGGCGACATCCAGGACGAGCGCGGCCGGGCCGCCGCCGAGCGGCTCGGTGACGCCGCGATCTACGTCCACACGGACGTCTCCGACGACGACCAGGTTGCCAACCTGGTCGACACCGCGGTGCGGCACTTCGGCGGCCTGGACATCATGTTCAACAACGCCAGCGGCGCCGGCGACCAGGCCGGGTTCGTCGATCTCGGGCCGGACGGGCTCGACCGGTCGCTGCGCCTCATCGTCGGCTCGGCCGTCTCCGGCCACCGGCATGCCGCCCGGGTGTTCATCGAGCAGGGCCGCGGCGGCTCGATCATCACCACGAGCAGCGGTTCGGGCCTGCGCGGCGGCCTGGGCCAGCCGAGCTACACGATCGGCAAGCATGCCGTCATCGGCGTGGTGCGCCACGCCGCGGCCGAGCTCGGCCGGCACGGCATCCGCTCCAACGCGATCTGCCCCGGCATCACGATGACGCCGGTGATGGGCGTGGGCATCGCCCGGGACCGCCGACCGGCCTTCATGGAACACCTCGCCGAGGCGCTGCGCGACGAGCAGCCGGCCGGCCGGGTCGGGCAGCCCGAGGACATCGCCGCCGCGGTGGTGTTCCTGGCCAGCGACCTGTCCCGGTTCGTCAACGGGGTGGTCCTGCCGGTCGACGGCGGCGCCGACGCGGTGAGCCTGGGGCGCTACTCCGAGATCACAACCGCGGTCCGGGCGGACTTCGGCGGCCGCTGACGCCGGGAGAGCTGACGCCGGGAGGGTAGCCCGCACGGACGCGTCGCGGGGCCAGCTGGCGCGCCGGTGCGCTGCTGGCCCCGCGACGGGCTGGGGTGATGCGGGTCAGGTGACCACGATCCGCACGGAGGCCACGTTCGGGATGCGGCGGTGCACGGCGTCGCGGTCGCCGTCCCGGTGCGACCACACCCGGGCGGTCGCGAACCGGGTGCCCGGCGTGGGGTACGCGTGCGTCCTGGTCAGGCTCACGGCGGTGGGGGTGCCGATGACGTCGGCCGGGTCGGCGAACGCACCCGAGCCGTCGAGGTCCCACTCGACCGCGACGATCGTGCCCGCCCCCGGCGGCACCTCGGCGTCCACCCGCAGCGTCACCGCCGTGCCCGCCGGCACCTCGGCCCGCTCGCCGCCGTCCACCGTCGCCGAGACCACCGGCTGGATGCCGCCGCGCTCGGTCGCGGTCGCCGGCAGCACGACCCGCCCGTCGCGGAACTCGTAGTGCGACCCGGCGGGCTCGATCCCCTGCTCCACCCAGGCGACCAGGTCGAGCAGGCTCTGCTCGATGACGGGCAGGTAGTCGATGAGCCACGTCGAGGTGGCCCGGTCCGGCGCCGAGGGCAGGTACGCCGGCGGGATGTGCTCGGCGTTCTCGGTCCAGCGCAGGCGGAACCGCTCGGCGGCGGCCTCGGGGCCCCGCACGGCGCGCACCGCCGCCTCGTAAACCAGGCCCTGTGGCGGCCACAGCGAGGCGTCGTGGGTGTGGTGCACCCACAGCAGCTTCCCCTCGTACTGGCCCGAGTAGGCCACGCCCATCAGCGGCGACATCGTGGGCACCCGGCTCTGCGGGTAGATCGGGCGGCCGTCGGGGCGCAGGAAGTCGAACGCCGGCTCGTCCATCAGGTGGTGGCGGTAGTAGTAGCAGAACGCCAGGAACCGGCGGTTGTCGACGTGGATCTCGTCGCCGACCTCGACGTCGCGGAAGCGCAGCAGGTTGGCTTCGGCGACGCCGTCGGCGCTGAGCAGGTTGCCGGCGTGGCCCATGCAGTAGAGCTGGCGCCCCTTGGCCTTCCCGCTGACCAGCTGTAGGCCGGCGCCGAGGCGGTAGCCGTCGCCGAGGCCCTCGACCTCGATCGCCATGGGCAGATCGGGCCCCGCGCTCATCAGCGACGCCATCACCCGCAGGCCGCCGTATTCCGGCCCGGCGTAGGCGGGGTCGGTCAGCAGCTCGCGTCCGGTGACCACTCGGCTCACCGTCGTGGTCACGTCGAGGATGTCGTCGGCCAGGGCGTCCGGCGCGTCGTGACCGACGTACCCGGGCTGCGTCCAGAAGGCCGTGAAGTACTCGGCGTCCTCGGTGGCGAGCCGGTCGGCGATGGACGACCACAGCCAGATCTGCCCCATCGGCGAGAAGATCATGAACTCGTCGCCGCGGGGGTAGCCGAGCTGGTAGAGGTTGGCGAGCTCCTCGCGCTGGTGCGTGGTCAGCCCGGCGTAGGGGTCGCCGCTGCCGCCCGGCCGCATCGCGTCGATGACCCCGGCGGCCTGGCGGCGCAGCAGGCGCTGCACGTTGAACATGGACGCGAAGGCCATCACCTGGGCGCCCTTCATGAGCGTGGTGACGCCGTGCGCGGCGATCTCGCCGCCGCCCATGAACGGCAGCGCGCCGTCGTAGACGCCGGTGCCGTACTCCAGGCACAGCGGCGAGCGCCGCCCGCCGCCGCTGCCGCCCCAGACGTAGGCGTGGTGGGGCGGGGCTCCGTAGACCTGGGCGGCGACGTGCTTGGAGAACCGCGCGGTCTCGACGCTGGCGCGATGGCCGTAGAGGGTGGGGTCGTCGCCGCCGCGGGGGTCGATGTCGTCGCCGATGTGGCCGGAGTTCGACTCGATCATGTAGCCGCCGAGTCGGGAGATGAGGACCAGGCCGCCGATCACGTCGCCCATCGGGCCGCCGAAGGCGTCCTCATGGCCCGCGTGGGCGCCTTCGAGCGGGTGGAACAGGCGGCCGTCGTAGGAGTCCTCGGTGGGGAAGTAGAAGGTGAAGCGGGTGTCGGTGTCCTTGAAACCGCCGTGCACGTGGCGGTGGGGTAAGGGGCTTTCGCGCCACTCGTCCGAGTCGATGTAGGGAGCGCCGAAGAATGTGTCGGTGGGAATGTAGGTGGCTACCGCGATCTTTCCGTCCACGTCCATGACAGCAGTCATCCTCCACGCGTTTGGTGGGGTACTGGGGAATGCCGACCGATGCCGCCGCCGGGCGGCCGGTGGTGGGCGCAGCGTACGACCGTGGTGGCCGTCGAGTCAACAGCGTTCACCCCCTCCGGGTGGCTGGTTCGGACGGGCACCGACGAGCTCGCTGGGAATGCGTAGGGAGGTCACCGGAAGGCCGTGGACATGGGACGTCCGGGCGGTACCGTCCTCGCATGACGAACACTTCCGGTAACCCGGCATCCCGGCAGGGCGGGGACACCCTCTTATCGTCCGATCGGGCCCCGCAGGCACGGCTGGAAATCCGCGACCTGTCGGTCGGCTACGGACCCACCCCCGTGGTGCACGACCTGAATCTGGTGCTGCGGCCCGGGGAGGTCGTGGCGCTGCTCGGGGTCAACGGCGCGGGCAAGACGACCACGGTCCGGGCCCTGGCGGGGGAGCTGCGGCCCCTGCGCGGCGAGGTGCTGTTCGACGGACGCCGCACGACCGCGCCGCTGCACCGGCGCGCCCGCGGCGGGTTGCGCTACATCACCGAGGAGCGGTCGGTGTTCATGGAGCTGTCCGTCGCCGACAACCTGCGTCTGGGCGGGGGCGATCGCGAGCGGTGCCTGGAGCTGTTCCCGGAGCTGGCGCCGCTGCTGCCCCGCCGGGCGGGCCTGCTCTCCGGTGGCGAGCAGCAGATGCTCACCCTGGCACGCGCGCTCGCGGCCGACCCCCGGGTGCTGCTCGCCGACGAGCTCTCGCTCGGGCTCGCGCCCCTGGTCCTCGAACGCCTGCTGCTGGCCGTGCGCGCGGCCGCGGACCGGGGCGGGGCGGTGCTCCTGGTCGAACAGCACGTCCGGGACGCCCTCGAGGTCGCGGACCGCGCGTATGTGCTCAGCCACGGGCGGGTGGTGCTGGAGGGCGAGGCCCGTGAGCTGCGCGGACGCATCGGCGAGATCGAGCGGACCTACCTGTCGAACGCCGAGCTGGCGACCGGCTGACCCTCCTTGCCCGACGGCGGGCCTGGCACTTTAGTGAGGTGAACGCTGTTGACACCGCGGTGCGGTCAGGGCAGGGTGAGCGGACTCGATCTATGAGGTGAGTCACATGGGACAGCAACTGATCCTCGTCTCCGCCGACGGTCACACCGGAGCCCCGCCGCAGGCCTACCACGACTACATCGAGCCGGAGTTCCTCGGCGACCTCGACCGCCTGAGCGCGGAGAACGACGAGTGGCTGTCCGTCGTGATCACCGCCGGGGGCTCGTCAGAGGAGACGCTCAAGGTGATCGACGGCCGGGAGGCCATCCGCACCGGCGGCGAACTCGGCGCGTTCGACCTGGAGCGGCGGGTGCGCGAGCTCGACGCCGAGGGCATCGCCGGCGAGCTGCTGCTGTCGGGCCATCAGATGTGCACGCTGCCGTTCTTCGGCGTCGTGAACAATCCCTATCCGCCGCGGCTGCGCGCGGCCGGAACCCGGGCCTACCACCGCTGGCTGGCGGACGCGATGACCACCGCTCCCGGCCGGTTCTACGGCGTCGCCGAGGCGGGGCCGTGCCTGGACATGGCGGCGACCGTCGCCGAGCTGGAGTGGGTGGCCGAGCACGGATTCGTCGGCGTCCTGCTGCCCGGCATGGTCGCCGACCCCGCGCTGCCGCCGCTGCACAGCCCGTACTACGACCCGTTCTGGGCGGCCTGCGCCCGCCTCGGGCTGGTGGTGACCGTGCACGCCGGCTGGGGCGGGGTTCAGGGCCAGTTCCAGGCGTTCCTGCGGCAGGTGCACCAGGCGATGGGCGGCTCCGGCGAGATCGACCTGAACCTGCAGCAGCGGTTGCGGGAGCGGCTGGACGCCGGCGCCGACTCCCCCCTGCGGCTCGACCTGGGGCCGCGTCGGGCCATGTGGCAGCTCATGCTGGGCGGGGTGTTCGACCGCTTCCCGGAGCTGCGCCTGGCCCTGACCGAGGTGCGGGCCGACTGGCTGCCCGCGACCCTGCGCCGCCTCGACGAGCGCGCCGCCCGCCCAGGCGGAGCGCTGAAGCGGACGCCGAGCGAGTACTTCCGCCTGCACTGCGTGGTGATCCCCTCCTCGCCGCACCGCGCCGAGATCGAGATGCGCCACGAGATCGGCGTGGGGCGGCTGCTGTTCGGCGTGGACTTCCCGCACCCGGAGGGGACCTGGCCCAACACCCGCGACTGGATCCGCGCCGCCTTCGCCGGCGTGCCCGAGGGGGAGGCCCGGGCGATCCTCGGTGAGAACGCCATCGACGTCTACGGCCTCGACCGGGCGGCGCTGGCCCGCGCGGCCGCCCGCGTCGGCCCGCGGCCCGCGGAGGTGCTCGGCGAGCACGAGGTCGACCCGCGTCTGCTCGCGCACTTCCACAAGCGCTCCGGGTACGCCCGACCAGTCGAGGACGTCGACCTGGCCGCCGTGGACCACGCCTGGGACGACGACCTCGTTGCTCTCACTCCCGGCGGCTGACCACCTCGGCCGCCCCGGTCGCGCTCCCTGCCCCGCATCCCTGCCC
>NZ_JAMPTM010000280.1 GCF_025403375.1 Frankia gtarii | reverse complement strand
GCGCCGGCCCGGGTGCGCCCCCCGTCCGGGCCCCGCTCGCCGACCACGCCTTCGCGCAGGGCTGTCTCCACCGCGGCGACGGCGTCGACCAGCTCCGCCACGTCCACGCGATCGGAGTCGAAGCTGATGAGAACTCGTCCCAGGCCCTCGTCGACCTGGGCCCAGTCGACGCCGTCCAATCGGTGCAGCGCGGCGACGACCGCACGATGCAGGCGGCGCCGGCGGGCGTCGGCGAAGGCCGGATCCGGCGGTGCGCCCCCGGGCCACGGCGAATGAATCTCGATGTGCGCGTCGCCGTCCCGACTCCACACCCGCCGCGGCCGCCGGTCCGGGCGGGTCAGCTCGATGTTCAGCGTCCGAACGAGCATCACCGCCGCGGACCTCGCCGCGGCCGGGCCGGACAGCCTCACGTGCGGCGGGCTATCACCGAGGCCGAACGGCGCCACCGCCGCGAAAGCCGTTCTGCCCGCGCCTCTCGTGACCATGCCCCTCATGACCACGCTCGCGGTGGCCATTTCCGTTGTGATCGGTGCCACCGGACAGCCCGCCGAGGCCGTGTTCGGCATGCCGGAATCGCCGCCACAGCCCGCGCGGCCCGAGGCCGGTGGGCAGCTCCGCGCTGATCTCGACCTCGGCCTCGCCCGCCCGCGCGGCAGCGGCCTGCGGTCCCATCGCATGCCCAGCCACGTAGGTGCCGGCCGCGATGGCCAGGGCCACCGGCCACTCGATCAGTTCGACCACCGCGAGGGTGCCCAGCCCCAGGTAGTAGGCGGTGCGTCCCGGGGCGGGCAGGCTCAACGGCCCCAACCGGACCTGGCTACCGGGCGCGGTCGGCGGGGAGACCTCGAAGTGGGCGGTGACGAAGGGCAGGCGCAGCGTCGCCGTGCGCACCTCGGTCGATGTGCCCGCGGGACGGCGCGACTGCGCCGCACCCCTCGAAGGGGTGGAGGTCACCCGAACGGCGGAGGAGGCCGTGACCCGGCTGCCGCCGTCCCGGCGGGCGGTGCCCCGGCCCGACGCTGACCTGCCCCCGGGTGCGGTCGACGCCGAGACCGAGGTGCCGCGCCCGGACTCCACGCGGGTCGACGTTGCCCGGCTGGCGGAGCCCGCCTTGGCGGCTCCTGCCCGCGTGACGGTCGAGCGGGCGCCGGCGGCCCGCGCCGTGGTCCCGGTGGCCGATTCCGTCGGCGTCGCCGCGGTGGCGGATCGGCGGGCGGAGACTGTTTGCGTTGTTCCCGCCCGGGTGGAGCCGGCGCGTGCGGAGGTGGACCTGCTCGATGAAGGCCTCGCCGAAGACGCCGAGCTCCCGGCGCGGGGCGCGGTCTTCGCACTCGTAGGCCGCGCCGCTTCCGCCTTCGCGGTGGCGGCCTTCGCGGTGGCGCCCTTCGCGGTGGCGGCCCTGCCGGTGCCAGCTTTGGCGGTGCCGGCCTTCGCGGTGGATGTCCTGGGCCCGCTGGACCCGGACCCCGACGCGGTGGACCCCGACGCGGTGGACCCCGACGCGGTGGATCGGGCGTCCGAGACGCCTGCACCGGTCGTGCCGGTCGTGCCGGGAGATGTGCTGGTCGCGCTGGTCTGCGGCGCGAACGACCCCGCAGCTGCCGGGCCCGGCTGCAAGCTCCCGTCGCCCGGCACGGCATCGCCGGCGGACGATCCGGAGGGCTGCACGGCAGTCGGACTGGCCGAGGCCCCGGCGATGGTGCTCTCACGCGTACCAGCGCTGCTCGGCCCGGCGCCGTTCCTGGAGCTCGTGCTTGCCATGGAGCGCTTCCTCCCCGTCAACCAGCCGGCCGTCAGCTCCGAAGAGTCATCGGACTGCGTCGATGGGTGCACAGCCTTGCAGCTTCGGCGCCACAGCGCTACCGCTCAGCGCAATTATGTGGCTACTTTCTGTTGCAGCATGCGCGGACGGGTCGCCGGCGGAAGCTACGGCCGGCCGGCCGTCAGATCGCCTGGAAACCGGTCGCAAGCAGCCCGAGCGCCTCGTCGAGGAGTGCGACCAGGTCCGCGCCCTCCGCTCGCAGCCACTGCTCGTATGCGGCGACCGAGACCCCGAGATGCGTCGCCGCGACTGCCTGCGGCGCCAGGGCGTCCACTGGTTGACCGGCCCGGCGGGCGACGAATTCGGCGATGACGCCACGCCAGCTTGCGTAGCGCAGCGTCGAGTGTGCCTGCAGGGCAGGGGTGCCCAGGATGAGCGTCATCCGGCGGCGCAGCCAGTCGCCCTCCGCGGGCGGATAGGTGTTGAAGTCGAGAATCGCCCGACGCAGGACGGCAAGCATCGGTTCGCCCGCCGTCGCGGCCGCCAGCGAGGCACGCATGACCTCGAGCTGGCCGTCGAAGTCGCCCCAGGGGACATCGTTCTTGGAGGCGAAGTAGCGGAAGAAGGTACGCCGCCCGATCCCGGCCGCGCGGGCGATGTCGTCGACGGTGGTCTCCTCGAAACCCCGCTCGGTGAACATCTGCAGGGCGAGGTGCTCGAGCTCTGCCGCGCTGGTGGCGGGCCGGCGGCCGGTGCGTCGACCGTCGACACCCGTGGTCATAACGACGGGCACCATTCGCCCCTCACCCCACTTAACTTTCGACACTGAGTGCCACTAATGTCCAAGGCGGCGGTCGGCGGTCGGCCGGCACGCATCGCCGGCATGCCGGTCCTACCGCCTCTGCCCGCCCCGTGCGACCCACCATCACCGTAGAGGAGATCCATGCGGCCCGCGGAAGCGGCGGGTGCATCGCCCGTTCGAGCGGTGGTGACGGCCACCCGGTTGAGCCAGCCGATCGGGCTGCGCGCCGGACGGCGCGCGCCTTCCCGGGTCCTGTTCGGACCGCACGAGACCAACCTGGGCCGGGGGCGGGCGCTGTCCGAGCGACACGTCGCCTACTACGAACGGCGGGCGGCGGGCGGAGCCGGCATGATCGTCACCGAGACCGCCTCGGTCACCTCCGACGACTGGCCCTACGAACGGGCCCCCCTCGCCGCCGACTGCGGGCCCGGTTGGGCCGCCCTGGCCCAGGCGGTCCGCCCGCACGGGACCGTGGTGCTCGCCGGTCTGGGCCACGCCGGCGGGCAGGGGTCGAGCGCGTGGTCGCAGCAGCCGCTGTGGGCTCCCTCCCCGGTGGCCGACGTGGTGAGCCGGGAGGTGCCCGCCGAATTGGACCAGACCACCATCGCGGGCATCATCGCGGGCTTCGCCGCCGGGGCCGGCCGGGCGATGGCGGCCGGGCTCGACGGGGTGGAGATCGACGCAGGGGTGTTCTCCCTGCTGCGGCAGTTCCATTCGGGGCTGACGAACCGGCGCACCGACGGCTACGGCCAGGACAGGCTCCGCCTCACCCGCGAGGTCCTCACGGCGGTCCGCGCGAGCATCGGCGACGCGCGGATCCTCGGCCTTCGGTTGTGCTGCGACGAACTGGCGCCCTGGGCAGGCGTCACCCCGCAGCAGGCGGCCGGCCAGGTGGCCGCGCTCGCCGACCTCGTCGACCTGCTTGTCGTGGTGCGAGGCGGCCCGTTCGCGACGGGCGCGTACCGGCCCGACGCGGCCACCCCACCCGCCTTCAACACCGATCTCGCCCGCCGGATGCGCCGCGCCGCCGGCGGCCGGGTGCCCGTCGTGCTGCAGGGCAGTGTCGTGGACGTCGCCGACGCCGAACGAGCCCTCGCCACCGCGGCCGCGGACGTGGTGGAGATGACGCGCGCGCTGATCGCGGAGCCGGATCTGGTGGCACTGGTCCGCGCGGGCCAGGGTCATCGCGCGCGTCCCTGCGTGCTGTGCAATCAGGCCTGCCAGGTCCGGGATGTCCGCAACCCGCTGGTGAGCTGCATCGGCGAACCCGCCAGCGGCCACGAGACCGTCGAACCCCCGCTGCGCGGGCAGGCTGCGGCGCCGGTGGACGTCCTCGTCGTCGGCGGCGGCCCGGCCGGATTGGAGGCCGCGCGCGTGCTGGCCACCCGCGGGCACCGGGTCCGGCTGGCCGAGCGCACCGCCCGGCTGGGCGGGACGCTGCGGATCGCGGCCCGGGGGGCCGGGCGCGATCGGCTGGCTCGGCTGACCGACTGGTGGGCAGCCGAGTGTCACCGGCTCGGGGTACGGATCTGCCTGAACACCGACATCGGCACCGAGGAGATCGACCGGCTCCGGGCGGCTGGCCACGCCGTGCTGCTCGCCACCGGTTCGGTCCCGGCGCCACCCGCCGCTCGGACCGACCTGCCCGCTCCCGACGCCACGGCGACGATCCAGGTCCTCGACGTGGTCGACGTCCTGACGGCGGGGGCGGCGGTCCTTCCCGCGGGGGCGGTGGTCGTCCATGACCCGCTTGGGGGACCCGTGGGGGTGGCGACCGCGCAGTGGCTGGCCGAGCTCGGCCGCCCGGTCACGATCGTCACGTCCGACCCGGTGGTCGGCGCCCGCCTGGCGGCCGGCGATCTCGCGCCCGCGAACATGCGACTGGCCCGCGCCGGGGTCCACCGCCGGACGCGGTCCCGGATACGCGAGATCGGTCCGGACGGGCTCGGGCTGGAGGACGTGTGGACAGCCCAGCGGCAGATCCTCGCCTGCGCCGCCGTCATCGACTGCGGTCCCCGGCTGCCGCGGGACGCACTGCACACCCGCCGCCCGGAGCTGCCCCGGGCGGGGGACACGATTGCGCCGCGGACCGTCCTGCAGGCCGTCCTGGAAGGCCGTCACCGGGCGCTGGAGATCGGCGCCGGCCCGCCTGACTCCCCCCGGGCGGGCCATGACGTTCCCGGCCCCGACCAGGGTCGATCGGCAGGTACGGAGGATGCCCCGAACGGGCCGCGGCGATCCGCACCCGCCCGGCCGGGCGACGCGGGGACGAACGACGCGGGGACGAGCGAACCTCCAGGGCTGTTCACCCCGCGACAGATCGGGCCGCTGACACTGCCCAACCGAATCGTGTTCTGCGCGCACCTGACCAACTACGCCGACGAGGGCCTGCCGAACGCGCGCCACGCCGCCTACTACGCCGCCCGGGCGGCCGGTGGAACAGGGCTGGTCATCACCGAGGAGCTCACCACCCATCCGGGCGACCGCCCCTACGAGAAGATGATCCGCGGTTTCGATCCGGCGGTGGTCCCCGGTCTGCGGCGGATCGCCGACGCGGTCCACGCGCACGGGGTGCCGGTCCTCGCCCAGCTCAACCACAACGGCGGGCAGTCCTCCTCGACCTACACCCGACTGCCCGTGTGGGCGCCGAGCGCGGTGGCGGACCCGATGTTCCGTGAGGTCCCCAAGGCGATGACGGAGGCCGAGATCGCCGAGGTGGTCGCCGGTTTCGCCCGGGCAGCCACGCACGCCGCGACGGGCGGCTTCGACGGCGTCGAGGTGCAGTGTTCGCACAGCTCCCTGATCCGCGGATTCCTGGCGCCGACCATGAACCGGCGCACCGACCGCTACGGCGGCCCACTCGCGAACCGGGCTCGACTGCTGCTGGAGATCATCGATGCGGTGCGAGCGGCGATCGGGCCCGGCCGGGTCCTGGGCGTGCGGCTTTGTGGCGACGACGGGGTCGAGGGAGGCATCACCCTCGACGAGGCGGTCGCGGTCGCGGCGATGGTCGACGCCACCGGCGCGGTCGACTACCTCAACACGGCCATCGGGGTGGCCACCTCGACGCTGCCGCTGATCGTGCCGAGCATGCAGGTCCGCCCGGGCTACGCGGCGCACATCGCCGCGGCGATCAGGGCCGCGGTCGACCTGCCGGTCGTCGCCGTCGGCAGGTTCACCGACCCGGCGCAGGCCGAACGGGTCCTGGCCGCCGGCCAGGCCGATCTCGTCGGGGTGGTCCGCGGCCAGATCGCCAACCCTGACTTCGCCGCGGCAGCCCGAACGGGCGCTCGCAGCGAAGACGCCCGCGGCGAAGACAGCCACCGCGAAGACAGCCGTGTCGGCGGCGCCCGGGGCGAAGGCGGCACCTGCGTGGCCTGCAACCAGGAGTGCGTGGGCCGGACAGGCCGCAACCGCTGGCTGGGCTGCCTGGTCAACCCGAGGGCGGGCCGGGAGGCGGTAACACTGGCACCGCCGCGCCGACGCGGGCGGCGGGTGTACGTCGTGGGGGGCGGCCCGGGTGGCCTGCGGGCCGCCGTCATCGCGGCCGGACGCGGCCACCGCGTCACCGTCGTCGAGCGTGGCGACCGGCTCGGCGGCCAGGTGCTGCTCGCCTCGCAGCTGCCGGGCCGCAGCGGGCTACGCACACTGGTCGACGACCTCGCCACCCGCCTGGGTGGGCTCGGCGTCGAGGTGCTGCTGGGAACCGTCGCCGACACCGACCTGCTACGCGCCGCCGAACCCGACGCCGTCGTCCTGGCCACCGGGGCCCGGCCGGTCCGGCCCGGCTGGGCGGGTGACGATCCACGGATCGTCGGTGTGCGGGAGGTTCTGAGCGGCGCGGCCAGCCCGCACGGGCGGGTGCTCGTAGTGGACGCCACCGGCTTCCATCAGGCCCCCTCGATGGCGGAGCTGCTCGCCGCCCGCGGCGCCGACGTGACGGTGATCAGTGACGCGATGGTCGTCGGCCAGGATCTCGGTCTCACCCTGGATCTGGAGCGGTGGAACCGGCGCGCGGCCGCCCTGGGCATCCGGCAGGACGGCGACCTCGTCGTGACGGGCTTCGAACCGTCCGGTGCGCCAGGTGGCCGCGGGCAGACCGGCAACGCCGGCGGGCTGACGGTGAACGTGACGCACCATCCCACCGGGGTGGTGCGTCACCACACGGTGGACTGGGTCGTGCACACCGAACCTCCCCGGGCGGAGGACGCGCTGTGGTCCGCGCTGGGGGCGGATGCCCCGTTCGAGCTACACCGAATCGGTGACTGCCTGGCCCCACGGCGCGCGCACGCCGCCATCCTCGAGGGCGACCGGGTCGGTGTCCTGCTCTGAGTCGCCCGAGGCTGCGCGGAGCTACGTCCCACTGCCAAAGTCCGACGATCTTGATGCTCCGCGGAACCGGGCAGGCGTCCCTGCGGATCACTGGCCCGGGTCGACGCCGGTCAGACAGTTAGCCTGGCGAACGCGGAGCCGCGCCACTCGTCCGCACGGCAGGCTCCGTTCGCGGCGGTGTCGACTCGCCCCGGCGGCGGGCCAACCACCACCGGCCGCCCGCGTGCAGACCGCGTAGCGCCCGGCGGACAGCGGGGACCTGGGTGGCTCGGTGCACCTGGTAGCGCCACGGCGGCTGAGGGCCGTGGCGTCCCGCCATCGCATAGGCAAACGACACCGCGCCCGGGTCGCCGCCACCACCGCCGACGCCACCGACGCCACCGACGTCGTGGTCGAGGTAACAGTCCACCTGCTCGAACCAGGCCATGCTGGTCCGCGCCGCCGCCTGCACCGGGTGCAGCGCCCTGCGGCCCCGGACGTCGAACGACCGCAGCGCGGCGCTCAGATCGTCGCCATTGTCGTGGAGGATCTGGGCGAGCATGACCGCGTCGACGATCGCCAACGCCGTCCCGGACCCCAGGGTGAAGTGGGTCGTGTGGGCGGCGTCGCCGAGCAGCACGACGTTGTCGTGGTACCAGCGCTCGTTGGTGATCTCGGTGAAACGCTGCCAGCGCGCGGTCGTGCCGCGGCACTGGCTGATGAGCGCATGGCCATCCAACGACTCGGCGAAGATCTTCTCCAGCTCTCGCAGCGTGTCCACGTCACCACGCTCGTCGAAGCCGAGCCCCTCCCAGGTCCGCCGGGTGCTTTCCACGATGCACGTGCTCAGGCCCGTGCCGGACGGGTAGGCGTGGCACCAGATCCAACCCGCCGGGGTCCGCTCGAAGGCGAAGGCGAAACTGTCGAGGAGCCGGTCCGTCCCCAACCAGATGTAGGGGTTGCTGCCGGTCGTGGCACTGGTCCCGAACGCGTCACCGGCCGCCTGGCGCACCCGGCTGTTCGCACCGTCGGCGGCCACGATCAGGTCAGCGTCGGCATACGGACGCAGATCGTCGACCTCGTGGCGGTATTCCACGTTGACCCCGAGCTCGAGAGCGCGCCGCGCGAGGATCTCGAGCAGCGCTGCCCGCTGCATGCTGAAGCCGTATCCGGCGAGGTGGGCCGCGCCCGCCCCCGCGACGCTGATGCGCTGCTCCTGCCAGAGAGTGGACTGTGCCCGGATGTCGCGCGCGCTGGGCGGGTCGTTACGGAAGAAGACGTCCAGCAGGTTGTCCCAGTAGACGACCCCCCAGCCGTAGGTGGCTCCCGGCGGGTCACGTTCGATCACCGTGACGTCGTGGGCGGGATTGCGCAGCTTCGTGGAAATTGCGAAGTAGAACCCGGCCGGTCCACCGCCGACGCAGACGATCCGCATGCCACTCCCCCTGCTCCCCGTCTCCGCCGGTCTCCCGCGGCTCGGCCGGGACTCCGGCGGCGCGGCGCAACGAACGAAGGGGCGGCGACGGCCGCACGACTTCGTCGGCTCGCCGCTACCCCGTTCGCTGCTGGGAGATCTCCGTTGGTGGGGGGTCGTGATGGTGGGGCGTCGCACCCCCGGGCTGGCGGCCGCGGGGACCGGTCGACCGCCGGACTGTCAGGTGCTGCGGGGATCGGGCCGGGGGCTACCAGCCCCAGCCGCCACCACCCCAGCC
>NZ_JAMPTM010000027.1 GCF_025403375.1 Frankia gtarii | reverse complement strand
GGGGGGGGGGAGGGGGCTGGACAGGGTCGGCCCGACCCGGGCCCGCACACGCCCGAGGCCGTCGACGCCGGGCCCGCGCGCTCCGCTGAGGGGAACCGGCCGAGCCTGGCCCCGTACCAGGTCAACCCCGGCGGCGTGGCGTGACCGCGCTGCTGTCCGTCGACATGCTCGCCGCCGGGCAGGGCGGCACCCGCATCGTCGAGGATGTCTCGTTCACCCTGGAGGCGGGCAGCGTCACCGGCCTCATCGGGCCGAACGGCGCCGGCAAGACGACGCTGATCGACGCGCTCACCGGCTTCGCGACGATCTTCGCCGGCAGTGTGCACCTCGACGGTGCCGAGCTGGCGGCGCTGCCGGCGCACGAGCGGCAGCGCCGCGGGCTCGCCCGCACCTTCCAGGCCCTGGAGCTGTTCGACAGCCTGGCGGTGGCGGAGAACCTCGCCGTGGTCGCCCGCCCGACGGCCGGGTCGGCGGACACCGGGCGGCTGGGACTCGCGGCGATCGCCGACCGCCTGCCCGCGACGCTCAGCCACGACGAGCGGGCCGCCGTGGCCCTCGGTCGCGCCCTCATCGCCGCGCCGAAGGTGCTGCTGCTCGACGAGCCGGCCGCGGGCCTCGATCCCGCGGACCGGCGTGAACTCACCGCGCGCATCCGTCGCATCGCCGGCCGCGGCGTCGCCGTCCTGCTCGTCGATCACGATGTCCAGCTCGTCTTCGACGTCTGCGACCGGGTTCTCGTCCTGGACGGCGGCCGGATCGTCGCCCGGGGGCTCCCCGCGCAGGTTCGGGCGGATCCGGCCGTCCGCGCGGCCTACCTGGGCGGCTCCGACGGTCCGGAGCCCACCTCGCCCCCAGCGCCGACCGCCTCGACCGCGTCGGCCGTCTCGACCGCCTTGACCGCCTTGACCGCGTCGGCCGCCTCGACCGCGTCGGCCACCGTGACTTCCTTGGCCGCTTCCTCAACGCCCGAGGGGACGACGACCGATTCCACGGCGCTGGCGGTGGGAGCCGAGCTGCTCGTGTTCGAGGGGGTGAGCAGCGGCTACAACGAGGGACCGGTGCTGCGGGAGGTGTCACTGGTCGTCCGTGCCGGCGAGATCGTGGCCCTGCTGGGGGCGAACGGAGCCGGCAAGACGACCCTGATCCGCACGGCCGCCGGCCTGTTGCCGCCGAGTGCCGGCCGGGTCGGGATGTTCGGCGAGTGGTACCGGCGTCCCGCGCCGAGCACGCTTGCCCGGCGGGGGCTGGCCGTCGTCCCGCAGGGGCGGGGGGCGCTGGGTCGGCTGACCGTCCGGGAGAACCTGCGCCTGGCGGCCGGCCGTAGTCACCGCGGCGAGATCGATCGGGTTCTGGGCTGGTTCCCGGAGCTGGGTGGCCTGCTCGACCGGACGGCCGGTGAGCTGTCCGGCGGCGAGCGCCAGCGGCTCGCGCTCGCCGTGGCCCTCGTACGCCGACCGCGGTTGCTGCTGGTGGACGAGCTGTCCTTCGGCTTGGCGCCCGGCGTCGCGCCGCGGCTGCTCGAGCTGCTGCGGGGGATCGCGGCCGAGACGTCCACCGGCGTGCTGCTCGTCGAGCAGTTCGCCGCCCTCGCGCTGCAGGTGGCCGACCGCGGCTACGTACTCGATCGCGGTCGGGTCGCGCTGTCCGCGCCCGCCGCCGAACTCGCCGCCCGCCCCGACCTCATCGAGGCGACCTACCTCGGCGAGTCCTTCTCCCCTCTCGCCCCGCCGTCCGGTCCGGGAAAAGCTTCTTCCTGACGTGGGCAGGTCGCAATCGTCGACGGGTTCGTCCTGGCCGACCTGACGGGGAACACGTTTCGCTCGCAGGCCCGTCGCGACGGTTGACCGAAGGATCCTTGGAAACCGTTCGCACTTAATGTCACCATGTCCTTACTATGCTCATTGCGGGATGGGATGGGATGGGATGGGGGCGCGGAGCCCGGTGGCCGACGGCTCGGCAGGTCTGGGGATCGGTGAGCATGGACGCGCCGCGGGGAAGCGAGTCGGCCGGTACGCCGCTGCTGCTTTCCGACCCGCGGCGGGTCGGGGTCTACCTGCTACTGCGCCGGCTCGGCCATGGCGGAATGGGCGTGGTCTATCTCGGGCAAAGCCCGCAGGGACGTCTCGTTGCGGTCAAGGTGATCCGTCCGGAGGTCGGGCGGGACCCCGAGTTCCGGGCCCGGTTCCGCCGCGAAACCGCCAACGCTCGTCGTGTCCGCGGGTTCTGCACCGCCGAGGTGCTTGACGCCGATCCCACCGGTGAACCCGCCTACCTCGTCACCGACTATGTCCCCGGCCCCACCTTGACGGCCGCGGTCAAAGGCCGGGGGCCGCTGCCGCCCGCCGAACTGGAACAGGTGGCGGTCAACATCGCGACAGCTTTGTCGGTCATCCACCGCGCAGGGGTCATCCACCGCGACCTCAAACCATCCAACGTGCTGCTCTCACCCACCGGCGCCCGGGTCATCGACTTCGGCATAGCCCGCGCTCTGGACGCCACCAGCGTCCTCAGTCGCGACCTGGCCCGCCTTGGCACACCGGCGTTCATGGCCCCCGAACAGGTCCAGGGGATCGAGCCGACCTCCGCCATCGACGTCTTCGCGTGGGGCGGCGTGATGATCTATGCGGCCACCGGCCGCCTCCCGTTCGGCGACATCTCGCCTGCCATGCTGCCGTACCGCATCCTCAACGAGGATCCGCGCCTCGACAGCCTGCCTCAGCCGCTGCGGGACATCGTGGTGGTGGCCATGAGCAAGAACCCCGCCGACAGGCCCAGCGCGGCCCAGCTTTACACCTTGCTGGTCGACCACCCTTCGCCCGCCACGCCCCGCAGGACAGGCTTGTACACCCGAACCCGGCGGTGGGGCGTCACCCCGGCCGCGGCGGACCCAACCGATCTGACCGACGGCGCCGATCTGACCGACGGCGCCGATCTGACTTACCGCGCCGACCGCACTGACCTGTCCGCTGGGGGATGCCTGCTCACCGCGGCGATCGCCGTCCTCGCCGTCGTCGCCATCCTCATCACCGCCGTCCACCATTTTCTTCCGGGCGATGACGAACCGGGCGCCAATGACCTGCCCGCCGCCTCTCGGAAGCTCGCCGCGCACGCCGTCAAGGCTGACGATAACGATCTTGCTCTCCGGCTCGCCGTGGCGGCGTGGCGACTCGCCCCCACGTCGCAGGCCCGGGTGGCCCTGCTCGACGTCGGCTGGTCGCTGACGGACCTGGCCAAGATCAGCGGCCACACCGACAAGCTCTCTGGCGTGGCGTTCAGCCCGGATGGCAGGACCCTCGCCACGGCAAGCGCGGACCGCACCGCCCGGCTGTGGGATCTCACCAGCCTTAGCCGGCCCCAGCCCCTGGCCACCCTGACCGGTCACACCGACTACGTCACCGCCGTGGCGTTCAGCCCGGACGGCAGGACCCTCGCCACAGCCAGCCAGGACAGGACGGCCCGGCTGTGGAACGTCACCGACCCCCGCCGGCCCACGCTGTTGGCCGTTCTCTCCGGGCACCTGGACTCGGTCTTCGGCGTGGCGTTCAGTCCGGATGGCAGGACCCTCGCCACGGCAAGCGCGGACCGCACCGCCCGGCTGTGGGATCTCACCAGCCTCAGCCGGCCCCAGCCCCTGGCCACCCTGACCGGTCACACCGACTACGTCACCGCCGTGGCGTTCAGCCCGGACGGCAGGACCCTCGCCACCGGGAGCGCAGACAACAGCCCGCGGCTGTGGGACGTGACCAGCTCCCGCCGGCCGCGCCTCATCGCCACCCTCACCGGGCATACCAAACGTGCCGTGGGCGTGGCGTTCAGTCCGGATGGCAGGACCCTCGCCACCGTCAGCTGGGACAAGACCGCGCGGCTGTGGGATGTTGCCGACCCCCGCCGACCCCGTTCCCTGGCCACCCTCCACGACCACCGCGACTACGTCTATGGCGTTGCGTTCAGCCCGGACGGCAGGTCGCTGGCCACCATCAGCCGCGACGATTTCGTTCGGCTGTGGGATGTCGCCGACCCGCACCATCCTCATCTTGTGTTCAAGCAGCTCTCGCCAGACTCCACGTCCGCCCGCCTGGTGGCGTTCAGTCCCGCCGGCACGACCCTCGCCACCACCAGCTATGAACACGTCGGCTGGCTGTGGGACATCGACCCCGCCGACCTGGCGCGGCGCGCCTGCGCCACCCCCGCCCACCGCATCACCCCCGATGAATGGCGCCACTACCTGCGGAACGTTCCTTACCGGGCGCCCTGTTGACCTGTTGACCTGGCGACCTGGGACGGCCGTGATCGTGATCCCGCCGACCGGTCGATGGGCGCAATCGACTGACGGCCGAAAGGCGAGTCGGTTATGGTGAACCTGCGCGAACTGATCGCGGGAGCTCCGCCGAGGGGCTGAGAGGGTGGCTGGGGCCGCCGACCGCAGAACCTGTCCGGGTAATGCCGGCGTAGGGAGTTCATATGATGTCGCCAGTCGACCGTCATCCTTCATCCGTTTCGCCCCCGGCTTCCTCCGATATTGACGGGGTGGATTCTCGGCCGGAATCCACGGCCGTCTCGACGGTGATTCCGCGCGTTTCCCCGGCGGTCTCGCCGGACGGGCCGCCCGAGCGGTCCGCCTCGTGGCTGTCCCCGGCCGAACCTCGGGCGACGCCGGTCTCGACCGGACCGCTCGCGGGCAGTCGTAAGACCTGGCTCGTCGGCGCGGATCCCGACCTGCGGGTGCCGATGCGGGAGGTCGTCCTCACCACCGGGGACAGCGTCGTCCTCTACGACACCTCCGGTCCGTATACCGACCCGGGAGCGGACATCGATGTCCGCCGGGGTCTGCCGCCGCTGCGGGCCCCGTGGATCGCCGCCCGCGGTGACACCGCCCCGGGCGGCGGGCGCGGTGCGCTACGGGCCGGGCCCGGCGGGGGAGCCGTCACCCAGCTCGCCCGCGCGCGCCGCGGGGAGATCACTCGGGAGATGGAGTTCGCGGCCCTGCGCGAGGGGCTGCCCGTCGAGACTGTGCGGGCCGAGATCGCCGCCGGGCGGGCTGTCCTGCCGGCGAATGTGAACCATCCCGAGTCCGAGCCGATGGTGATCGGCCGATCCTTCCTGGTGAAGATAAACGCGAATCTCGGCAACTCGGCGGTCACCTCCTCGATCGAACAGGAGGTCGAGAAGATGGTTTGGGCGACCCGGTGGGGCGCTGACACGGTCATGGACCTGTCCACCGGCGCGGACATTCACCGGACCCGGGAGTGGATCCTGCGTAACTCCCCGGTCCCGGTCGGGACGGTGCCCATCTACGAGGCGTTGGAACAGGTCGGTGGCCGGCCCGAGGCGCTGACCTGGGAGGCCTACCGGGACACCGTCATCCGCCAGTGCGAGCAGGGGGTGGACTACATGACGGTCCACGCCGGGGTGCTGCTGCGCTACGTGCCCCTGACCGCGCGGCGCCGGACCGGGATCGTCTCGCGCGGCGGTTCGATCCTGGCCTCCTGGTGCCTCGCCCACCACGAGGAGAACTTTCTCTACACCCACTTCGCCGAGCTGTGCGAGATCCTCGCCGCCTACGACGTGACGTTCTCGCTCGGCGACGGCCTGCGTCCCGGCTCGATCTCCGACGCCAACGACGACGCCCAGCTTGCCGAGCTCGCCACCCTCGGCGAGCTGACCCGCGTCGCGTGGGAGCACGACGTCCAGGTGATGGTGGAGGGGCCCGGTCACGTCCCGCTGCACCGGGTCGAGGAGAACGTCCGGCTGCAGCGGGAGATCTGTCACGACGCGCCGTTCTACACGCTCGGGCCGCTCACCACCGACGTCGCGCCCGGCTACGACCACATCACCTCGGCGATCGGCGCCGCCGTGATCGGCTGGCACGGCACCGCGATGCTCTGCTACGTCACCCCGAAGGAGCATCTCGGCCTGCCCGACCGCGACGACGTCAAGGCTGGCGTCATCGCCTACAAGATCGCGGCGCATGCGGCGGACCTCGCCAAGGGGCATCCCGGCGCCCAGGCGTGGGACGACGCGCTGTCGGACGCCAGGTTCGAGTTCCGCTGGGCCGACCAGTTCCACCTGGCGATGGACCCGGACACCGCCCGGTCCTATCACGACGAGACCCTGCCGGCCCCCGCCGCGAAGACGGCTCACTTCTGCTCGATGTGCGGGCCGCACTTCTGCTCGATGAAGATCTCCCATCAGGTGCGGGCCGCCGCGGACAACACCGCCCCGACCGACCCGGCTGCGGCGGACGAGACGATCGCCGCGGGGCTGCGGGCCAAGGCCGCGGAGTTCGCCGCCGCCGGCAGTCGGATCCACCTTCCGATCGCCGGTCCCTGAGCGATCGCCGGTCCCTGAGCGTCAGGGCCGCCGGGGACGGCCGGGGAAGGGCGGTGCCTGGCTCGGCCGGTATCGGCCCTCGATCGCCCGGCGGATCCCGTCGACGAAGGTGCGCCGCGCCGCGTCGTCGCCCAGACCGACGAGGTTGATGTAGCTGATGCCCTGCAGCAGCCTCATCTCAGCCCCCGGGCGGTAGTCGGCGACCCGCACCGGGATCAGGCGCCGCTTCATCCCGGTCGGGTCCGCCGCCCATGCCGTCTGCCACTCGGCCCGCACCTTCTCCGAGGCCAGGTAGTGCTCGGAGAGGATCACGAGGGTCCGCTTCGAGTGGGACACGGCCTCGTCGAGGCGGCCCACCCGGTGATCCCCGGCGACGACGTCCCATGTGTCGAGATGCACCTGGTAACCCTGCTGTTCCAGCTGCCAGGCGCACCATTCGCCCCAGGAGCTGTCCTCCTCCGCGGCGGAGACGAGGAAATCCCACCCGGCCGCGGTACGTGGCTCCTCGGCGACGATCGGCGCCACCGGCGGCGGACCCGACCACTGCTCCGCCGCGGGCACCCGCACGCCGTCGGCCGGTCCCGCGGCCGCCGTCGCGGCCTGGACCCAGGCGGGGCCGGCGAGGCCGGGGATGTCAGTCTCCACCCGCCGGAACGAGCCGGGATCCAGATCGCGCAGCCGCCGGTCGACGGTGGCCGCGAACAGGGCCGCCGAGATGATGACGGCCAGCTCCGCGGCGGGGAACTCGCCGAGCAGGCGGCTGAGGGCCGGTGCGTCGACGAGGCGCGAGGCCGTCTGGGCGGCGTCACCGCGGATGCCGGCGCCCTCGTCGGCGACGGCCCGGCCCTGGTGCAGCGCCATCCGTAGCCGGACCCGGCCACTGTCGTCCCGCGTCCGGTTGTAGGCGTGCAGCATGAGCCGCAGTTCCCGCACGAGATCCGCGACCACGAGCTCCGCCGGCACGTCGTCGCGAAGCACACCGAGCAGCCCGCCGCCCCGGTTCTGGACGCTCACCGCGTCGGCCGGCAGCCCGCAGTCGCGCACCGCCTGGTTCAGCAGCTGGCGCAGGCCGTCCCGCCAGGCCACCGGGACCCCCACCCCCGCCGGGCCGAACCGCATCGCATCGACGGCGAACAGGACGCTGCCGGCTGACAGGAGGGTTCCGCTGAAACCCGCCCCGGCCGGGCCCGCCGTCGGTGTCGCCCCGCTGGCGGTGGGGGCCGCAACCGGTACCGGCCGGGCCGGCTCGGCGACGGTGACCGCGGTGAAAACCTTGTTGGCGGGGTAGAGCTGCGCCGCCGCGGCCAGGAGGCTGACCCGGCCGTCGGCCAACGCCCCCAGGGAGAGCTGGTCGTTGACCTCTTCCCAGAACTCCAGCGGGGTCTGCGCCGTCCAGGACGGCTGCCGCCAACGTTCCAGACCGGCCCGTTCGAGCACCATCATGGCTCTGGACGAGCGATAGAAGACGCGGGCGAGCATCATCACTTCCTCGTCGGTCAGCCGCTCCGTCACCGCTCCCCCGAACCGTCCCATTGCATCGGCATCCAGGCTCCGGCGAGCGGCCGCGCCGCCGCCGTCTGCGCCGGGTTCCGCGGCTCTCTCCGGATGCTGCTCGCCGATCTTACGTTGCGGCCGAGTCGGGGGCCCATAGCGTGCGTTTGCTGGCACAATCGGTCACGTGCCCGGGGGGAATGCAATGCCGCGGGCGGATCGACCAGTCGGTGACCGGCGGCCCTGGTAGGGCCTGGGAGAGGTTCGCGGAGTTGTCCGTGCTGCTTTCGCGGGATTACCTTCGCTCTATCCACGGCCAGGACGAATGGCACGCCACCGAGAATACTGCGGCCGGCGGCTGGTATTCCGCCTCGACGACTGTAGTGATCCGCGAAGTTTGTCGTCGCCTGACATCCTCGACCTGTTCGACCTGTTCGACCTGGATCGCGCTGCGCGCGCCGGGGGTCGGCGTCTTGCTGGGGGCGGCCCGGGATCGGTGCGACCATGCTGCTGCGCCGGGCGGCCCGTCGGGATGCGGAGCACCTCGGCGGGATCCGGTACCTACACCGCGCGGCGACCCGCCCTGAGACCGAATCGGACGCGCGGGGCGGCTTGACCAGGTGGCCAGATCGTTCCATACTGCTACAAAATTGTTGCGTCGAGCGTGCGAGTCATGACGGAACGTGGCCGAAGGGCTGGTCGTTCTGGCGTAGCGGGTTCGCGGTCGGCGCCGTGTCGGGGGGCACCCTATTTTCACTGTTCGTCCTGCACGTATCGGCGTCCGCGGCGCCGTGGCGTGCGCTGCGGACGCCGCCGTCCGGGCTCGGCCAGCACGGTGGTGATGGCCCCGGCGGGGCAGCCGACGCAGCTCGCGCGCATCGGCCTGTGGGGCGCCCCGCAGAGTGGGAAGACGACCTTCCTTGCCGCGCTCAACATCGCCGCGATCAGTCAGCCCAGCGTCCCGGGCAGCCCATCCTGGATCGTCATCGGCGCCGATGACGACGCGGGGGCATTCCTGTCCGAGAACACCGACCTGTTGCAGAGCCAGCACGTCTTCCCCTCCGCGACGCCGGGAATGACCGCGCTGAGCTGGCGGTTCATCGGGCCGCCGCGCGGCGGTCGGCTCGCGGGCCGGGCCCTGCGCCGCGGCCCGCGCCCGGAGAACACGGTCTTCGTCGTCGAGCTGCTGGATGTGGCCGGCCGCTACTTCGGCGGCTCCGCCCCGAAAAACTCGCTGATCTCCGCCTCGGTGTTCGACGACGACGAGGCCGACGCGCCCGACGAGTGGGAGCTGCTGCTCGACCACCTGAGCATGTGCGACGGGCTGGTCTATCTGTTCGATCCGGTCCGGGAACAGCGCAACAGCGACGCCTTCGAGTTCTTCCAGCGCACCCTGGAGCAGGTCACCCGGCGGTGTTTCGAGGCCAATCGCCTACGCGGCGGAAAACTTCCGCACTTCCTGGCGGTCTGCGTCACGAAGTTCGACGAGCCGGCGGTGTTCCGCCAGGCGTTCCGGACGGGTGTCGTGCTCACCGGCGACGAGCCGGAGCGCATCCCCCGGGTTCCCGACAACCTCGCGAAGGCTTTCTTCGACCGGCTGTGCGACGACAGCCATGAGGGCACGGCCCGGCTGGTCCGCGGCAGCATCAGCAAGTACTTCCAGCCCGACCGAGTCTCATATTTCGTCAGCTCGTCGGTCGGCTTCTACATCGGGCCGTCGGGGTACTTTCGCGCGCACGACTTCACGAACGTCGTCAAGACCGGCGGGGAGGCGCGGATCCGCGGCTCGATCCGGCCGATCAACGTGCTGGAGCCATTCCTGTGGTTGGAGGAGAGCACGCGGGCGGCCGCCCGTAAGAGGTGAACGCCCCGGTGACCGGCAACCCCGTGCGCCTGCCAGCCGGTTGGGCGGTGATGTCGAAGGAGCCGGGCAGCGACGACGACTACGCCGTGCTGCGCTGCGGCGGCTATTTCACCCGGCCGCAGTACGAGCAGATCCTGCGCCGGTTCAACCCGGGCACACCGCCGGCCCGGTCGCGCTCCGCCCCCAGCGGCGAGTCGCTGCCCTGGGTGACGGTTTGCTACGCGCCACGCGGCGCGGACACGGTGCTGGGGGTCGCCATCCGCTCCTGGACGGAGCACGTCGACGGCGCGCACCGGCCGATCGCGGCGACCCGCTTCGTCTGCGTCCCCTTCTCCGCCCTGCGCGAGAACCCCGTGTCCTACGCCGATCTGTACGCCGCCGCGCTCCGCCTCGACCTCGACGGCCTGCCGGATGGCGCCGACACCGTCGAGCTGACCGTCGGCCGACTGCGCGCCGCGGCCGTCGAGGCGACCCTGGCCGAGCTGGACGTGGACCTGTCGACGGCGGCGGCGACCGCGGCGACGCTGCTCGTCCGCCCGGTGGCGGTGCTCGGCGCGCCGGTCGGCGAGCCGGCCGACCAGGCGCTGACCCGGCTGCGCTACCTCGACGCGGTCGTGTCGCTGCTGCCCTACGGCCAGCGGGCCCGCCTCGTCGCCAGCACCTGGTTCGACCAGGGCGGCGCCCGGCACATCCGGCTCGGCTTCGGGGCCAGGGAACGGGCCGACCACGCGGGCGCGCCGTGGCGGCAGGGCGAGCGGATCCTGCGCCCGCTGCGCGGCGATGCCCGCATCTACCACCAGCTGCTCGTCGGGCTGGTCGAGGGACAGACCTGGCCGCTGACCCGGATCGTCGACTTTCTCGCCGCCGAGACGGAGCCGCGCCCGGCTGACGACGCCGCGTACGCGGTCGGCTGCCTGGCCCGCGCCGATCCCGTCACCCACCTGCGCGGCCGGTTCGCCGCGGGCACCGCGACCGCGACCGATGCGCTGGAGCTGCTCGCCACCGGGCGCGTCGACGCCCTGCCGGTGGCCGAGGTCGAACGCGCCGCCCATCTGCTGGTGGTGGACGCGGGCGCGGACGGCCTGGACGCCCTGGCCATCTCCTGGCCGAGATGGGCCGAACGCGGCCTGGTCGGCACGGACGAGCGGGCCCGGCTGATGGGCGCGGTGACGCGCGCCGCCTGGTCGGCACTGTGGGGCCCGAACCGGGGCCCGAGCCGGAACCCAAACCCGAACCCGGCGGCGGCGAGCCGGCTGGCCGATCTGGCGGCCGCGCTCGATTTCTGGTCGACGCTGACCGCCCACGTGGTCAGTCCCAGACTGGACGGCCAGCGGTGGGCCGGGACCGGGCTGGGAGTGCCCGCGGCGCCCGCCCGGTTCCTCGCCGAGCAGATCCGGCTCGGCCGGCTGTCCGCGGGCCGTGGGCAGCGCGTCGCCGAGCATGTCCGTCACGCGCTCGCCGCGGCGCCCGCCATCGTGCTCCTCGACCTGGTCGCGCTGCTGCTCGAGGTCGATCCCGACCTGAGCGCCGACTGGTTGCCCTGGCTGGCGTCCGCCGACCCCGCCCGCGAGCTGGTCGCCTTCACCGACGCCTGGGCCGGGCAGACGTCCGCGTCGGCGGTGGGACGCGTCGCCCGGCACGGGGAGCGCCACGTGCTGACCCTGCTCCGTCTCGCCCGCAACGGGCCCTCGGAGCTGCCGTTCCCGATCTCTCCCGTGCTCGACCGGCTCCTGCGCACGCTGGCGGCGCTGCCCGACGAACACCGCCGCGGCTGGGCGGCGGAGCTCGCCGAGTGGCGCAGCGACGACCCGACCATCGCCGCCCGGCTCGACCTGCTCGAGCTCGCGCTGACGGCGGCGGTCGGAGTCCCGCTCGCCCGGCGGTTCGTCGACGCGGGAGGGCCGCAGCCGTACCGAACCGCGTTCCTGGACTACTTCGCGGTTCTCCGCGACATGGAAGGCCAGGACGCGGAGGGCCGGGACGCGGAGGGCCGGGACGTGCCGGGCCGGGACGCGGGGAGCCGGGACGCGGGGGACCGGCGGGGCACCGTGTCGGCGGGCGAGCGGGTGGTGGCAGGGCTCGCGGCCGACGTCACCGCGCACGGGCTGCCCGCGGGGGAGTCCGACGCCCAGGCGATGCTTTCCGTCCTGTACAAGGTCGCCACCGCCGACGGGGTGGATGCCGCCGCCCTGGTGCTGGCGGTGTACGGGGTGTTGAACCGGCGCCGTGAGCTCTACCAGGTGCCTGGTGGCAAGGACTGGCGCCGGCTCGTCACCGACGACTATCCGGCCACCCGGGCCGAGCACCTGACTGCGCTGATCCGCGCCCTGCCGGCCGATCCCGACGTCGAGGCGGTCACAGACCGGTGCGCGGATGCCCTGCTGGTCGGGGTGCGCCCGGCGGAGCTGCTCGCGGCCCTGCGCGCGAGCGCCTGGCAACCCGACGGCGTCGACACGCTGGAGATCGTCGTCGGCTGCGCGGACGAGATCGCCCGGCGCGCGGTGAACCCGCGGGCGATGCCCACCGGCTTCAGCGTTCGCGTCGCCCTGCGCGAGCTGGTGCGCGGCGTGTGCCGCGGCCAGGCGGGCGAACTGCCCGTCACGGAGTTCATCACGGGCCTGGGCTCGGTCGCCCTGTTCGAGACGGGCCTGCTGACGACGCTGCTCGGCGCAGTCGACGGCGCCGACCCGACCGGCCTTTCCATGATCCGTCGGGCGGATCGTAACCTGCGCGGCGTGCTGGCCGGCGAGGCCACGGCCGGAAGGCGGCCCGGCCGCCCGACCGTGGACGCGACAGGCTGGGGCATCCCGGTGCTCCATGCGGACTATCTCGACCTGGCCCGGCAGATGACGGCCGAGCTGGAGGAGGCCCCGCTGGCCACCGTGCTCGCCCGCGCCGCCGGGGATTCCCGGCGACCCACCGACAGCGAGGGCCTGTTCCTGCTGCTGGGCGAGCTTGCGGTGGCGGCGTTCCCCGAGGACCCGCCCGCGGCGGACCTGCTGGCCCCGGCCGTCCGGGAGATCCAGGCGGGCCGGCTGGGCGCCGACCTCGCCGCCGACCTTGCCGGCTGGCTCGCCGAGGTCGCGCCGGCCCGGCTGTGCCTGCGCACGGAGGCGCTCGCCGCGCTGGCCGCCGAACTCGACCCGCCGGACCGTGCGATTCTCCTCAACCGGCTGGCCCCGCTCGCCGCGGGCGTCGCCGACCTCGTCGAACGCGACCAGGGCCGGGGTGGCATCCGGGCGATTTCCGACCGGGCCAGCGCGGTCATCAAGGGTGTGCGGCACCGTGGCCGACCGGGGGACGAGTCTTGAAAGCCAGACGTCGGAAGGCTTCCATCCGCCGAGGGCCGCGGCTGCTCTGGGGCGCCGGCCGATCATCGGCGACGACGTCGCGCACGGTGCCGGTGCCGGTGTTGCCGATGCTGCTCATGGCGATCCTGCTGGCCCTTGTGCCGGGCAACCCGAGCGCGGCGCGGGCGGCCGGGCCCGGGACGGCGGCCGGCGACGGTGACGTGGCCGGCGGTGGCGACGTGGCTGGTGCGGCCGGTGCTGGCGGGGTGGCGCAGCTCGGGCGGACGGCGGTGCTCGACGCCCTCGGCGTGCCGACCCTGCCGGCCGAGTACGTCGTGCTCGTCGACACCTCGGCGTCGATGTCGCGTGGCGGGCTCTACGGCCCGGTCCGGTCCACCCTGACGTCGTTCGCCGCCAGTCTCGACCCCGCCGACCGGCTCTCCGTCGTCGGCTTCGACGAGGTGCCCCAGGTGGCGTTCAGCGGCTCGGCGGCGAACGCCCGCTCGGCGATCGGCCGGCTGCCGGCCACCGCGACCGGGGCCAGCACCGACATCGGCGCGGCCCTGTCGACCGCGGTCGACCTGCTCGACCATCCGGACGCGGCGCGCTCCGGCGCGGTGATCCTGCTCACCGACGGGCGGCACCAGCCTCCCGCGAACTCGCCGTTCCCCGCGGAGACCGGCCGGCCCTGGACCGACCTCGCCGAGCGGGTCCGCACCCGCCTGGCCGGCCGCGACATCGCCGGCTACGCCTTCGCCCTCGACAACGCCGACGCCGGCAGGGCGGGGGCGACACTGTTGCGTAGCGTCCTGCCCACGACGACCGTGCTGGCCCTGCCGCCCGATCAGCTTCCCGAATACCTGTCCCGCGTCCAGCAGCACGCGCGGGCACGGAAGGCGGCCGAGCTGCTTGCCGCCGACGTGCGCGGCCCGGTCGTCACGGTCGGCTGGCGCTGGGCGTTGGCTGGTCGCACGCTCGACGACGTCGACCCCACCGCAGGTGCCGGCAGCGTCGAGGTCACGGTGACCTCGACCGCACGGCGCCTGCCGGTGGAGCTCATCGGCGCCCGAGTGGTCTCCGTCGACCCGTCGTTGACCATCACCACCCCGGCGGTCGGTGCCATGGCAGCCGGTGCTCTCGGTGGTGGCCTGCCCGAACGTATCGTCCTCGCCCCCGGGGAGCGGCGCGTCTACCAGGTGCCGGTGGGGTGGTCCGCACGCACCGGCGGGGCGGTGCGACGTAGCCACCGGGTCGACGGCGGGCTGAGATTGGAGACCACCGTCGATTCGCCCTGGCGCGCCGTGCTCACCTCGGAGTTCGGGCTGCGGATGGACCCGGCCTCCCGCGGCTCGGTGACCCGCGTGCACGGCTCCGCCGCGGCTGGCTGGAACCCGGCGGCCATCGTCGAGATCATCGTGCTGGTCATGCTGGTGGTGATGTTCGCGTTGGGCTTCCTCGACCGCCGTCGGCCCCGGTTGAGAGGCGTGCTGGCGGCCGAGGCGGCCGACGGGCGGCTCGACCGGGTGGCGATGCGCGGCCGGCGACTACGCCTGGGACCGGAGCGGGACGACGATGTCGCGGTCCCCGGCACCGGCAGCCTCCGCGGCCGGCGGTCGGGACGCGGGCGGTCGGGACGCGGGCGGCCTGCCGGGGGCGCCCCAGCCGCGGGCCGGGCCGGGCGGGACCGGATCGACCTGGTGATCGACTACCAGCCGCCCGGCATCACCGGGTTGCCGCCGCTGGTACTGCGGCCCGGCGACACCCGCGGGCACGGCGATGTCACGTTCACCTATGAGCTGCCCGGCCAGCTGGCCCGGACCGCCGGCCCCAACCCGCTCCCCGCCGCCGACGACCCGTTCCCCCGTGACGACGGCTTCACCAGCTCGCCCTAGCCGGGAGCGGAGGCCGACCGCTGTCGGCTGGCTGTTTCTGTCCGGGGATCAATACGTTCAGCGTCACGTTCAGCGTCGTGGTGCCGGTCATGCCAGCCGCCGGTCGTCGTCGCTCGGGAAGGCCAGCTCACCCGGGAGGGGCAGGGTTTCACGGCGCGGCGTCGGCGGGTCATGGCGGGTGGTCAGCGGCTCGTAGTCCGGTGCGAGCGTGGGCTCGTCGCCCTCGTCGCCCTCGTCGCCCTCGTCGCCCTCGTCGCCCTCGTCGTAGGGAACCCGGACGTCAAGATCGGGACGGGTGGGCCGAGTGGGCGTTACCGGCGGCCGGTTCGGCGGCATGGGCCGGTCGGGCCGGTCGGGACGGTCAGGCTGGACTCCTGGTTCATCGACTGCCGTCTCCCAGCCCCGCGTCCGCCCCGACCAGGCCGCCGGGCCGTCCGATACCTGGAGGCTGCCCGTGCCCGGCGGCGGCGCCGTGGCGACATAGTCGTCGAGGGAGTCGTGGATCCGGCCGAGCTCGCGGTCGCGCCAGGCGTCCAGTGCCGCGTTCGCGACCTCCTCCTGGACCGCGACGGTCCGTCGGGCCAGCCGCTCGATCGCCGGGTCCTTCTCGTCCCTCGTCACCTGGGCCTCCAGGTAGGAGTCCTGGTCGTCGAGGAGCATGGTCGCCCGCCGCCGTGCCGACATCTCCTCCTCGGCGATGAGCTGGTTGCGTTCCTCGATCGCGACGACCTGTTCGTAGGTGGTGAGCTTGCCCAGCGACATCAGGAACTTGACCAGGATCGGCAGGCATTCGATCGCCGTGATGAACAGCAGCAGCACCAGGTGCGCGTTGGCGAGGGTGCGGTGGTCGGGATCGCTGGTGATGCGGTCGAGCGCCTCCATCCGGATGAGCAGCCCGGTGTTGTCGCTGTTCTGGCGGTTGAACGCCGCCCGGTCGTTGCGCTGCCCGGTCTCCAGCGCGGTGATCTGGGAGGTGAGGGCGGGAAGCTGATCCTTCGCGTTCGCCGTCGCACTGGACTGGCCGGCCTGCTGGCGGGCGCGCGCGGCGTTGATGGCCGCGGTCAGGCGCGGCTGCAACTGGTTGATCTGCGTCTGGATGCCGTCGCGCAGGGAGACCTTCAGGTTGTACTGCTGGCCCTGGCCCGCCTTGTTCTGCTGACCCGGGCAGTTGCCGAGGCTCTCGCAGAGCACGTCGGCATTCGCCTGGGCCAGTCGGGTCTGCAGCCCGTCCATCTGCTTCTGCAGGGGCGCGACCTCCGGGTCGGTGCTCACGTCGACGCCGGTGGTGCCGACTCTCACCAGGGCGTCGCGCTGGGCACGCAGCCGGATCAGCTCCTGGTTACGCGGATCGGTGGTGATCCGCTGTTCGAACGCCGCCGCGTCCTCCGCGTGCATCTGGGCGATCTCGGTGTCGATCTCCGGCTGGAAGATGCGCAGGACGAGTGGCGTCGAGATGACCAGCCCGATGAGGATCGCCAGGACCAACCGCGGCAGCATGAGCAGCGCGTTCAGATACCAGTGGTCCTGACGCTGCACGGACGCGACGAGCCAGCGGTCCAGCGCCATGATCGCCAGGCCCCAGCCGAGACCGACGAGCAGGCAGACCACGATCGGCAGCTTCAGCGCCATCCGCAGCGCGAACGTGGACGAGACGGTGGCCATCGCCGCCGTCGTGAGCACCGCGCTGCCCACGCCCACGTACTTGGCCCGGTCGTGCCGCAGCCGGCCGAGGATCTCCCGGTCCGCGCCGGACAGCCAGAGCAGGAACCGGCTCACGGCGAGCCCACCCCCCGCCACGTTCGCGGCCCGGCGGATCGCCCGCGCCGCAGCGCGCGGACCGCCGCCCCGCACCCGCGCGGCCAAGCCCGACGCCCGCGCCGCGATGCGTCCGCCGCCCGACGCGACCATCCCGAGGGCGGTGGCTTTGCCATCCCGCCGAGGTGGCCCGCCAACTCGCCCATCGAACGCCACCATCCGTCGCGTCCGCCGTCGCCGGTCGCCGGGCCAGGACGGGAGTCGCCGCCGGTGCGGAAGGTGTTACTGGTGCGGAAGGCGTTGCGCGGGGCCATGGGCCCGACGCCGGCCGAGGGCGCGGACGCTGCCGAGAGGGGGAGGACGGCGAGCCGACTCAGGGCATGCGTGGCGGGCAGCCGACGCGCCTCCCGCGTGCGCGGATCCTGCATGCGCGGATTCCGCGTGCGTGGATCCCGCAGGAGGGGCTCGCCGAGGTCGGTCCGCGGCGGTGCCGGCACTTCCACCAGGGTGATGACCGGCGGTGCGAGGACCCGGACGAAGTTCGTCCTGCCCTGGGCCGTCCCGGTGGGCCCGGAAGCCCGCAGGAAGTATCGGCCCGACGCCGTCAGCGTGACGGGGACGGACCCGGTGGCCGGAAAACGCCCCAGACCGGCGATGTCGACGACGTCGGCGCCAGGCGCGGACCAGGACAGCAGCCCGTCGGCGCCGGTGACAGCGACCCCGGGAGCCACCGTGCAGTGCACGAAGCCGGGCGACTGTGGCGGAAGATCATCTTCGTGTGGCCTGGCCATCCTCGTTCCGTCCGCAAGGGGCCAATAAGATCATTAGCCGCGAGGACGGAGCGAGGTCCCAGTGCGCCGCTACGTCCGAGTTCATGGGGACGTCGAAGCGTCTCCCCCCCGAGAGCTTGCTCATACTACGCGTCACGGTGCGCCGAGCGACCAGACCGGTGCCCGGTGTGGCATCTGCAGACTCCCCGGAGAGGCGAGGCATCCTCACGTCAACCACCACTGCGCGCACCGGACGATCTACGGATGGCCCCGAGTTGACGCGGCCCCTGAGGCGCTCCCGCTGTGCTGTAAGCTGGCACCGCCGGCCACCACGGTGGCGGGCATGCGCTCGTAGCTCAACGGACAGAGCATCTGACTACGGATCAGAAGGTTGGGGGTTCGATTCCCTCCGAGCGCACGCACGGTTGAGACAGGCCGGAGCCCCGCACCCCCATCCAAGGTGCGGGGCTCTGCCGCTTTCAGGATCTTCGGTACTGCAATCGCGGCATGGTAGTCAGCTGTCCTCGCGGCGGATGCGAAGCAGACCGCGATGCACCACGGTGATGGCATCGGCCAGGTCAGCGAGGTCATGCTGGGCGGCGAGGTTTTCGACCGCCGAGATCACCGTGCGGGCTGACTGGTCGTCAACGCGGAATACCACGATCCCGCGATGGGACCCGGGCGGGTAGGCACGGACGTTGCCGAAGCCGCGGTCGAGGGTGAACACGATCCGGCCATCGTCGCTTGCAGCAGCGAGCACCTCGGGGTCTGTCCGTCCCGCAAGCTGCTCGCTGAATACGGTGTCGGCATCGATGTCGAACTTGGCGAGCTGTTCGGCGAGCGAGACCGGTAGGCCCTCGTCAAGCTTGACCTTCATGGGGCCGTGTGGATCGGTATGAGTTCCTCCCGGGCAAGACGGGCGCCGTAGGCGGCTGCCGCCCGCACTCCCGAACCGTCGATCGAGGGGTACTCGGTGACGATCTCCGAGACGGACATGCCGTCCGCCAGGCAGTCGAGCACCACGCTGACGGGCACGCGGCTACCTCGGATGCAAGCCTGTCCGTGACTGACGGCCGGGTCGGCGACGATCAGCGCGAGGAGGTCAGCTTCCATGAACACCAGTATGCCCGCATGACGGGTCGAGATCGGTCTACCTGCCGGCCGAGGCTTCTCCGGCTTGTCGTCACGTTCGCTGAACTCGCGACCGTCGTCTGACCGCCACCTCGCGTCTTGACGTGTGCCGGACGAACCCTCCGAATGCGGCGGCGGCGTCCAATTATTGTGGCGGCATGGGATTGCTGGGGGATCTGGTCAAGATCGTGTCCGATCTGGTGACGGGCGGGCGCCGCCAGGGTGAGGCACCCTCGCGGGAGGCGGGACGGGAAGGTCGGCGGCGGTCGGCGTCAACACCGAAGGCCCCTTCCCCCGCTTCGTCTTCCTCTTCGCCCTCGGGGGCAGCCGCGCGCCCTCACCCGCCCCGGGAGCGGGCACGGTCGTCCCGCGCGCATGCGGAGGTCTCGCCGGGCGAGTCCGGGCCGGAGGCCACCGTGGAGGTCGATCCGGGTCGCATCGGGCCGGTGCGGATGAGCTACGCGCCGCAGTCGGACGGGGCTCCGGATCCCGGCGAGATCGTCTGGACGTGGGTGCCGTTCGAGGAGAACGACGGGCGGGGCAAGGATCGGCCGGTGCTCGTGGTGGCCGTCGAATCCGCGGGCACCTACCTGGCCGTGCAGCTGACCAGCAAGGACCATGACGGCGAGGGTGACTTTGTGTCCGTCGGCGCGGGCGGGTGGGACGGCGAGCATCGACCGTCCTGGGTCAACCTGGACCGGGTGATCCGGGTGCACGAGGGCGGGATGCGCCGGGAGTCGACGGCCCTGCCGCGCGAGCCGTTCGAGCGGGTCGCGGACCGGCTGCATCAGCGCTACGGCTGGCGCTAGGCGCTAGGCGCTAGGCGCTAGGCGCTAGGCGCTAGTCGGGTTCGGCGAGGTCCGCGGCCGTGGTCGTGGTCGCGACCGGCACCCGCGCGGGCTGGTCGAGGTGGCGCAGCGCATTTTGTGCGTTGCTGAACGCACGTGAGGTTGAGACAGGCCAGAGCCCCGCACCCCCATCCAAGGCGCGGGGCTCTGCCGCTTTTTGTGACTGCCTGCGCTGACCGGCTCGGATCAGTCTCGCTGGTGGACGACCAGGACCGCGCCGGGGGCGTGGGCGACGACGGAGGTGGCCACGCTGCCGAGCAGGTGGCCGGCCAGCCGGGAGTGTCGATGGGCGCCGACAACGATGAGGTCCGCCCGGCGTTCGGTGGCGGTGGCGATGATGCCCTTCCAGGTCGGTGCCGCCTGGACGGTGGCGCTCTGGGCGCGGAAGCCGGCGGTGTTCGCGAGGTGGGCACCGTGTGCGGCGATGTCGGCGGCGGCCTTCTCGACCTCGGCGGCGCTGTTCGCGTCGAAATGCTGCGAGCCGACCGGGGTGAAGCCGACATCGGCCGGCTGCCAGGCGCACAGGACGAGCGCCTCGCGTCCGGGCGGGAGCTGCGTTGCGGCGAACTGGATGGCGTGGCCGGCGACGTCACTGCCGTCATAGGCGAACAGCACCAGGCCGGTGTGGCCAGCTCGGGCACTGGGCAGCACGGCGGCGTCGGCGTCAGTGTGAGGTGAGGACATGTCAGTCGACGCTTTCCGGGACGGGGATGGCGATGTCCAGATCATCGAGGTGGGTTCGGCGAACTCTGGCCAGCAGCGGGGGAGAGTACCAGGCCGGACGCAGGGCACCCAGGAACGTGTCGACGTCGGGGGCCTGCGGGCGGGCACCGCTCAGGGCGTAGATCGCGACGCCGATGGCGCCGCCGACGAGGGCCAGGCCAAGGCCGATCCACAGGGCGATGTTCGTTCCCTCGTTGAGGTCGCCGGTCACCGTGGCCGCGAAATGGGCGAAGATCGGCGCGATCATGAAGGCGGCGACCGCACGTAGCAGTTCGACCAGGGCGAACACGCGCTGAAGGTTGGCGGAAGGCAGGGAGAAACCGGCGACGAACAACGCCGGGGCGACCGTGGCGCCGAGGGCGAGCCCGGTCAGTGCCGAGCCGACCAGCGCCAGCGGCTGGCTCGCCGGCATCGCGAACCAGAAGACCAGGATTCCGGCGGCGAGCAGGACCATGCCCACGAGCGGCATGTAGTGCACGGAACGCCGGGTGATGACGAAGCCGAACGCGATCGCGGCGATCACCGCGCCGCCGAGTTCGGGCAGGTAGAGCAGCCCGACGCGCACCGGGCCGTATTTCTCCGCGAGCACCGCGGCGGTCAGTCCCGTCGCGGACACCGACGCCGCCGCGGCGAACAGCGCGATCACCACGCCCGCGACCGGAATCGAGCTGGTGAGCATCTCCCGGACCATCAGCAGCGGCTGCGTGGCCCGGTACTGGTAGACGACGAGAACGACGATCAGTGCCAGCCCGCCGAGCAGCGGTGCGATCACCTCGACGTCCAGGAAGCTGTGGCTGGTCAGTTCGGACGCGCCCAGGAAAGCCGCCAGGCTGCCGACCGCGGACAGCGCGATCGCCGGCAGGTCGCGCGGGGCGTCGGGGTTCGCCGGCGGTGCGTCCTCGAAGGTGAGCACGACCAGCAGCAGCGCCAGCACCGAGACCCCGGTGACGACCCAGAACAGCGGTCGCCAGGCGTTGGCGTCAGCCTGCAGACCACCGATGAACGGGCCGAGCGCGACCGCGCCGAAGATACCCATATTCATGATCATGACGGTGGTGCGCAGCTTCTCGCGCGGGTAGCCGATCGCCAGCGCAGGGGCCGCAGCGATCAGCAGCATGCTGGTGGCCAGGCCCTGCAACAGGTGGCCGACGATGAACATGGCCGCGTCCTGCGCCGCCGCCGTCAGCACCGATCCGACGACGAGCACGACTGCGTAGCCGAGCAGCATCCGCCGTTGCGGCAGGTGCAGACCCAGCTGGACGGCGAGCACCGTCCCCAGCGCGTAGGCCGCGTTGCCCAGGCCCGAGCTGATGCTCATCGTCTGCGCGCTCATGTGCAGTTGCTTGGCGACGATCGGCGCCAACGGTTCAAGCGCGGCTGACAGAGCCAGGTAGGGAATAAGCGCGAATATCACCATGGCTGCGGACGCCGCGTATCTGCCAGCAAGAGGACCTTGACGCATCAATACCTTCTGATTTAGACGTGCGGAATCCGTGGGAAGGATCGGGGTGTGAAGATGCGGAGTTTCCCCCAATACCCTTACTCGTCCCCTGCCGGACGAACAGAGGGGCGGGCGGACTGTGAGAATCGTTACCATCGGCTAAAGACTGGCTTTGCCAGGAATACTCGACGCGCCGTCGGCATTCGCCTCCCGACTCCGGCCCGGGCCTCGGCTTCGGTCCTCGCTTTGGTCGGTCCGGGCTTCGGTCCATGGCCCGGCTCCGGCCTCGGCACTGAATCCGGCTGCGACCTCGGCCTTTGCTCGGCTGTGTCGTCCCTCGGCGGGACGGGAGCCGTCCGGCGCGGCGGTCTGGCCGCCGTGGTGATCCACCGTGCGCTCCGCCCGGACGATGTCTCGCCGACGGTGCTCACCTACGCCTGGGAGCGGTTGCGGGTCGATCCGCTGCCGGGTCCGCGCGACCCGGACGGGTTCGTGGGCCCTGGTGCCGGCGGGCCGGTTCACCTGGCAGATGATCTGCTGCTGATCGACCCGGCCGGGGAAGCACGCGGCATGCATCGGCCCCCGGACAGCCTTCCCGCGGCTGCCAGCGGTGAGACTGCCCGTGGTCTCTGCGGTGAAGTAGTCCGCTCAGGTTCCTGGATGCGATCGGTGACCGGTGTATCGCCGACTGATGGTCGAGTTGTCCGTGTTGGGTTACCGTAGGCGAGAGCCTGGCCGCTTTCCGGTTGAGAAATCTCGTCTCGTCAACCGGCCTGCCACCCAGCTCGTGGCCGAAGCCGGATCACCCGCCGCTGCAGCCGGGAGGGTCGGCCTGGTCTCCGACGAGTCACGCGACGCTTGTCCACCGCCCGGCGCTGATCCTTATCCCTCGCTCCAGTCCACGAGGTCACGCATGAATGACGAGGCCCTGCTCCCGCCCGTTCCGGCGCCACGGCCGGCCGCCACCCCGGCGGAGCGTCTGCTGTCCGAGCGGATCTTCCTGCTCGCCGACGCTCACGGGTTGCAGGCGTTGGAAGGTCTCGATCCTCGCCACGGGGGGCTCGCGATCTGCGGGGGCCGGACGAACCCCTTCACGAAGATCGAGAAGCTGCGGGCTGAAGGTTATTCCGGGCCGCTCATCGGCGACCCCGGCCTTTACACCACTCACGTCGCGACGCCTGAGGTGCCCTTCGCGCACGCCGGGCAGGATGATCTGTTCGGTTCCGGATTGGATCAGGCGTTGGATGAGCAGATCTGCCGCGGTGCAACGGTTGCGCTGACGCCGACCGGTTATCTGCAGGCCGGGGATCGCGCTGCGCTGCGTGCGGTCGTCGAGGGGGCCAAAGGTCTCGACCGGACCGACACGGTCGTCGTGGTTCCGGCCGCGGTCGGCTGGCTTGTCGACCCCTACCTCGACCTGTTCACCGTGGAACTCGCGGATATCGGTCACCCGGTGGCCCTCGCTCTCGGAGGGCAGTTCAACCCCCTCGACGAGAGGGAGGAAGCGACAGCGAACCTTCGCCGTCTGCTTGTCGGCGTGCCGGGCGTCGCCCCGTGGCGCACCGACTTCGCCGCGTTCGACGGGATCGCCCACGGGGCTCCCTTCGCCGCGATGGGCGCCACCAGCGGGATGCGCCACACCATTCCGCCGGACGAGAAGGCACAGACCAAGAAACGCGGTGGAGCAGTACCGCCGATGGTGCTGTTTCCCGAGCTTCTGCGCTTCACCAGCGGCCACACGCTCGCGACCCGCTACGCCAATCACCAGCCTCCGACGTGCGGCTGCGTGGTCTGCCAGGGCAGGCCGCTCACCCGTTTCGAGGGCTACGGCGGCGATGTCCGCAGAGAAGCGGACGCCCACAACGCTGCCGCCTGGAACAGGCTGCTTCCAGCTCTGTTTCGTGAACCGGGCCTCGGGGAGCGGCAGGCGCTGTGGAAGAAGATCTGCGCTGTTGCCCATCAGGCCCACGAGATCGAGGATCTCCGACTTCGACAGAAGAAAGTTTTTGATCCGCCAGATGACGTCCGGAGGTTCGCGACCCTCCCGGTTACGCACGCTCCTATTCCGCTGCCCGCCCAGGGCTCGTAGGATATGCGGCCAGGTACGCCCCGTATGCCTCCTCGGCGAACCACCAGATCCGGGCTGAAATGCGCACGGCACGGTAGGGCTCCGGCGGGACAAGCATGTCGACGCCCGAATCCTCGTTCATGAGAAACAGACCGACGCCATAGAAATCCGCCTCCACGCAGGCCGCCAGCACATCCCGCGGAGCCCGCTCCAGGACGATCGCGCGGGCACAGAACGGCGCGAACCGGCCTGCCTGCTCCAGGCCGCGCCGCCACCCGCGAGCGGAGATCACTGCCAACGCGACGTCCACCGGCGGACGAGCAACCCTGATCACCGAATCATCGCCGACACACAGGCAGCCGGACGGCGCTTTGGCGACGGCGCGCCGCTCCCGTCCGCCGAGGCCCGCGTGGCCGACCCGTCGGCCCAGCGGAAGACCCAACAGCAGGTCCAGCACGCCGACATCGACGACCGCGCCCAACCCCTCCCCGCGGCGCCGGCAGTGCTCCTCCTGGTCCAGGTCGAGGCAGAGCAACGCCTCGGCCCCCAGCGCGCTGAACCGACACGTCCAGCCTGCGGTGGGCGCGAGCTGGGCTGCGACCGCGGACGCCCCGCCTTGCAGCACGGGCGGCGAGGTCACGAAGCCGGACACAGCACCGACTCTGTCGTACCCAGGCCCCCACGCCTAGTGGGAGCGCCGGGTCGTTGCTGGGATGCTGAACACCGGGGCTGACGTTCTGCGATGTTGGAGGGTCTCGACCACTGCTCTTGCGTCCACGGGCGGCGCCTGCCTACCTGCGCGCTGCGGGCATCAGGTCGGTTTCGACGCGATGCCCTCGTAGGCGAAGCCGAGCTGGGCCGTCCCTCGCATCGGATAGGTGCTGGCCGACTCCAGGGCCAGTCCGGACTTCTCGACCAGGTCGTCGATCCGGCGGTTGAGGTGGCAGCCTCCGGCGATCCTGCTCCAGGCGGGTGCGAGCCGGTCCTGCCAGCGGGCGACGGTGGGCCGGGGTGAGCGGCCGTGCTCGGTGAAGTGCAGTGTGCCGCCGGGCCGCAGTACGCGATGGATCTCGCGCAGTGCCCGTTCGGTGTCGGGGATGGTGCACAGTGTCCAGGTGGTGAGGACGTGGTCGACCGACGCGTCCGGAAGAGGCAGCGCCTGACCGTCGTCGCCGATGAACTCGACCGTGACGGGCGCGGCGGCGATGCGGGGTGCGGCGAGCGTGCGTCCGACGGCGGCGGGCTCGACCGCGAGCAGGCGGGTGACTCCCGCCGGAAGGTGCGCGATGTTGCGTCCCGACCCGAAGCCGATCTCCAGAACCTCGCCGGACAGCCCGGCCGCGACGCGCGCCCTGGCCTCCTCCACCGGCCGGCCGAGGACGAGATCGACGATGCGGGGCAGCACCTGGTCGTCATAGAAGCCCATCACGACTCCTCATCGGGGGCCCGGGCGGCCGTTTCGCCGAGCAGCTCCCGAGCAAGCAGCGTGGCCGTGGTGCCCTGCCGGCGTTGCGGCGACCAGCCGAGGGTACCCGTGGCGACACCGTGGCCTGACAGCCGAGCCCGCGGACGACGTCGGATCCTGGCAGACACAGGAGGCCGGAGCGCACGGTGCCAGCGGACGCGGTAAACGTTCACGGACCTTGACGGAAGATTCAGATCAAACTACGAATCAGATTTCTGGTCGTCTGTCCCACCCGCCCGGTTCAGTGCTTACCAGAGAGATCCCGTCGAGTCGATCGTATTCTCGTGCGATGATGGTCATGAAGCAAAGGCAGTTCCCGTGACGTCGCTCGCTATGTGAACCGACTCGTGGCCGTAGACGTCGGGTCGGTCCACTCGCAGTACAAGGCAGAACGCGCGTTCAGCACCGTAGGTTCTGCGCAGCTCCTCGAACTGGCACCGCAAGAAATGTGCGCCGGCAAGGTTGGTGATACCCGTCTGGCCGGCAATTAGGAACAGCGGCCGAGCGTGCGGGGAAGGAAATACTCTTGCAAGTATTACATATTCTCGCAGGCCGGGTTCACGAACAAACTCGGAACTGCCCGCGACTATCGCGATCGAGTCCGGCTGATCTCGGTTGTACGGTGTGAAACTTGCGCCGGGGAGGTAGGTTGTAATGTGACCGGCTGTTCTGCCGTTGGCAAAGGGTCCGCCGATGCAGAACTCAACCCGACCGCCAATTCCTCCTTGGAATTGATCGGGCTGGAAAATTTGAAATGCGGTGCCTCCGTCGCTGGCGATACTCGCCACCTCAACTACTGGATGTTGGATCCCGGGGGCGGGGTGACGGCGGATGGTGTCGCGTCGAGTGGGCGTTGGTCGAGGGCGCGGTGGGCCGATGGGTGTTGACCTGCTCGGCGTAGCTGCCGCGGGCGAGGAGCCGGAACCGGTTGCCTTGGTCCTCAGGGTTCATCGGCAGGTTCCGTGCTCGTTCGGCAACCCAGACTGCGGTCGGATGTCGTGCACTCACCGAATACTTACTGCGGATTACTGGTTTCGTCTGGTGTTTCGTTTCGTCTCGCCTCGGCGAGACCCAGGCGGCGGCGCACCACCCGGCGGCCCAGGTCCAGTACCGAGGGATCGTCGTACATCACGAAGCTCGTGTCGGCCGCCAGGAGTGTGCCGTTGAGCTCCAGGGCGAGCTCCGCCGGGTCCTCGTCGCGTGGCAGCTGCTGGAGGTTGACCGCTGTTCGCGCAAAGTCGCGGATGAGCTGGACGAAGCCGGAGTGGAACTCGGCGACCTTCTCCTGTACTGGTCCGCGGTGCGTCCCCATCTCCAGTGCGGCGCCCGCGAAGAAGCACCCGCCGGGGAGGACCCGCCGTTCGAGATGATCGAAGTAGGCGTCGCAGAACGCGAGGAGCTGGGGCACACCCGGGTCGGCCTTCAGCGAGGGCTCGATGACCTCCGCCTGGAAGGCTGCGCCAGCCGCCTCGACGGTTGCGAGCTGCAGGTCCTGCTTGGAGTCGAAGTGGGCGTAGATGCCGCCCTTGCTCATGCCCAGGTCCTTGGCGAGGTTGCCGATGCTCAGGCCCTCGAGGCCGTCGACGGTCGACAACCGCACCGCCGCGTCGAGGATCGCGGCGCGGGTACGCACCCCGTCCGCTCGTCGCTGGCGTGTGTGCGCTGTCCTCTCCGCCATGACCCACATCCTAGTTGACGCACAAGACGATCGTTCGTACTCTGACCTAGTAAACACGAACGTTCGTTCTGACTCTTGCTGAAGGAGGGTTCGCCGATGGCGAGCAAGGCGGTCATCAGCCTGACCACGGGTCTGGAGGACCTCGAGAAGGTCACCGTCGCGTTTCTCGTGGCGGTCGGTGCCGCGGAGACCGGTAGGGAGACACTCATGTTCCTGACCCAGGAGGCGGTCCGGCTCGCACTGCCCGGCAACGCGAAGGGTGAGGGTTGTGCCGGCTGCCCACCGCTGGAGGCGCTCGTCGAGCGATACCGGGCCGCCGGTGGCCGCTACTTCGTGTGCCCGATCTGCGTCGACGCCCGCAGGATCGACGCCGGCGTGCTGATCGAGGGCGCGGAGCTGAACGGCACGATCCCGATGTGGAACTGGATCGGCGACGACGGCGCGACGACCTTCAGCTACTGACAGTTACTAGGCCGGCGTCATCTCGCCGAGCGCCTCTCGATTCCGCCGACGGTGGACCCGGGGACGTGGTGTTCGCCGTTGCGGAAGGCTCAGATCATGACGGTGGCACAGCCTGCGGATCTCGCCGGACTTGGGCGGGCCGAGGACCTGTTGCAGTCCGTGGTGGCCGCCAACGACGCCGTGGGGCTCGCCGGAGTGCTGCACGACGATCTCGTCGCCCGGGGGCACGACGGTCTGCTCCACGGCAAGGCCGAGGACGTCGCGGGCTACGCGTCGGGTGCCTTCGCCGTGACCTCGTACGCCGAGCCGCGCCGGCACTGTCTGCTCCACGGCGCGACAGGAGTCACTTTCGTACGCGCCGCGATCACCGCCCGCATCAACAGTGTTCTTGCCGAGGTCGATGCCGCGGCCGTCCGGGCCGGGATCTCCCGCGTGGAGTACCTGCGGCGGACGCTCGCCGCCGAGGCTGAGTGGGCGTCGCGTGGCGCCCACACCCCGCTCGTCCGGGAGGACTGGGCGCAGCTGGGTGAACTGATCTCGGACATCGCCGGCGAGGACGTGATGCGAGGGGCCTGGTCGTGACCGAAGGCTGGCTCATCGACAGGTCGGCGCTGGTCGGAATACCGGCCCATGGTGACGAGCCTGCCTGGTCACGAAGAGTCGATCAAGGCCTGGTGCACATGTGTGCGGTGACCCTGCTCGAAGTCGGCTGTTCGGCGCGCAACGGGCCAGAGCACACCCGGCTCCTGGACACCCTGCCGCTCGCACGCATGATCGTCGAGTGGGACATGCCGGCCGCCGTAACCCGACGTGCCTATTTCGATCGGATCGCCGACCTGACCAGCCAGCCACTGTGCTGGCTTTCCTGATCTTCCGACCCTCCGTGCCGGCCCGCGACGGGCATGCACTCGGTGTTGTCGCCATTTGGCGCCTCAGTATCCTTCGACAGCCGCCTGGCTTCAGAACACGATCTCGATGTCGTCGCTTTCCGGTACCGACTGGCAGGTCAGGATGTAGCCGTCCGTCACGTCGATCGGGTCCAACACCTCGTCGCGTAGCATCCGCACCTTGCCTCTGACGACCTGTGCCGTGCAGGTCCCGCACTCGCCCTCGCGACACGAATAAGGCGCATCAATGCCGCGATCCAACAGCAGGTCGGTCAACGGAACCGTCACCGGCCAGACGAGATCGTGCGTCTTTCCCATGAGCTGCACCTTCACCGCGACGGTCCTGACGTCGTCGGCCGTATCCGGCACTGGGACGGGAACATCGGTGAACGGATCTCCGCTCAGCGACCTGAAGACCTCGGTGTGCATCCGGTCACGGGGGACACGCAGCGCCGTGAGGGCCTCGTTCACCACCGCCATGAACGGAGCGGGACCGCACGTGAAGGCCTCGAAGGCGGCATAGGGCGACAGCAGTACCTGGAGCTGCTCGCGGGATGGCAGGCCCTGCACGGTCTCGAGCCAGTGCAGGACGGCGAGTCGATCGGGCGAGCGCCGGGCGAGCGCAATGAGCTCCTCCCGGAAAATGACCGAGCTCTCGTCCCGGTTGGCATAGAGCAGCACGATTCGACCCGAGCCCTGCGAGAGCGCCGACTTCAGGATCGAGATCAGTGGCGTGATGCCGCTGCCGCCGCCGCACAACAGGAGGTCGCCGTCGAGCGACTTCGGTACGAAGACTCCGCCGGGCGGCAGGACCTGGATCTCCATACCGGCCGCGATGTTGTCGCAGAGCCAGTTTGATCCGTAGCCGGCGGGGGTCCTCTTGACGGTGACCTTCAACTCGTCGTCCACGAAGGGCGAGCTGGAGATCGAGTAGCAGCGCGAAACCGAGCCGGTCTGATCACTGGGTATGCGCAGGGTCAGGAACTGGCCGGGCTTGTATTCGAACATCGCCGCGTCCGCCGTGTCGACCTCGAAGACGATCGACACGGCGTCGGGGGATTCCTTGGCGACGCGTGCGACCCGCAGAACACGGGAGTGGCCGCCGGGGGCGGTGTCCGTGGTCATGGCTGCGTTGGTTGGGATGGCGAGCTCCTGGTTTCCGGCATGTTCCAGCATTGATCATCGGGTTCGTGTGCCTGGGCTGGTTCGCGAGATCAGCCCGTCCCGGGGATGGCGCCCGCCGGCCATCGCTGGTCGTCGGCAGCCGCGTCGGTCGACCTCATGGGCGGAGCTCCCTTCGGACGAGTCGGGGGCGTCGTCGTGAGCCGTCGAGTGCGGCGTGCCGTTGCCGGAAATGACCATGAACCCCATGGTCGGAGCGGCTTTCCTCGGGAGTCATCCCGCCGTCACCGTAGTTGGGAACGTCGTTCCCGAGCAAGAGGCCGAGCGCGGTGAGGTGCCGCCGGCGCGCGCAGCATGGTCGACGCCTGTGGCGGGCCGGGTCCTTTGCGTGGTCGACGCCGTCGAGGACCTCCATGGCGGGCGTCCGTGGATCTTCGCTGTGGTCCTCGCCTGACGGCAGGTGGCGCTGGTCGGCGACGGGCGACCGGCACGCCGTACCACGGGCCGTCCGGGCGCCCGGCCGGGTCGCAAGCGGCCTCGCGGCCTCGCGGTCGGACTTGCGTGGGAATGCCATTCCCACCTAATGTGTTCGACATTGGGGCAGGTGCGGAAGGTCGGCTCGTCAGGCCCTCTCAACAACGTCCAGGGGCTGCCGCCGCCACAAGGGAGAGCGACACTATGAAGCTGCACGGGTTGGACCTGGACCTGACGGGCTGGTTCCAGGTGGCGTGGTCCGGTGACATCGGCCCGGAGCAGGTCGTGCCCCTGCGCTACTTCGGGCGTGACCTGGTCGCCTACCGTGGCAAGGACGGCGTGGTGCGAGTCCATGATCGTTATTGCCGGCACCTCGGCGCGAGCCTCGCCCATGGCGGCTGTGTGGTGGACGACGGCATCCAGTGCCCCTTCCACGGCTGGGTGTGGGCCCCGGACGGTCACAACGTCTCGATCCCCTACCAGGACCGGCCGAACAAGGCCCGGCGGCTCGGGGCGTGGCCGGTGGTGGAACGCAACGAGTCGATCTACGTCTGGTTCGACCACGCCGGGCGCGAACCGTACTGGGACGTGCCCAGCGCCCTCACCGATGCTCCCCAGGCCGCGGAACGCGAGTTCCACCCGGCCTGGCCCGACGGCCGTGCTCACTACCGCGACCTGCATATCCACCCGCAGATGGTCGTCGAGAACGCCGTGGACCCGCAGCACTTCCGTTTCGTCCACCGAACCCCGGACACCCCGGTCATCCTCGAGGAGCGCGTCGAGGGACCGACCTGGTGGGCGCGGGCCGGCTTCGGCGGCGGCTGGCTGCGCCACGCCCACGACAGCGATGGAAAGCTGCGCACCGACTCCTACAACACCCTCGAAATCATCTGGTCGGGGATGGGCGTCAGTGTCAACGTCGAACACACCGGTGAGGGCGTTCGGATCATCACGATCAACGTCACCCCGGTCGAGGACGGCAAGACCGAGATCTTCGCCACCTACTGGATCGACCGCAACGACGGAGACCTGGCCGATGGCAGCTACCAGCGCAGACTCGAGCAGACCAAGACCGCGCTGCCCGACGACGTCCTGATCTGGGAGAACCAGATCTACCTCGACCCGCCGGCGCCCACCGCCTCCGAGGCCAGCGGGTTCCGCCGGATGCGTGCCTGGGCCAACCAGTTTTATCCCGATGGCGGTGCCAAGAACGGCCCGAACACCGTCGGTGACAACCATATCCCGACGGCGGCCACCCTCAAGGCGGGCGTTTCCTCCTAGTCCGCGCCGTCCTCCCAGCCTGCGCCGTCCTCCCAGCCTGCGCCGTCCTCCCAGCCTGCGCCGTCCTCCCAGCCTGCGCCGTCCAGCCGGCCAGGCGGCGCAGGAACAGATCACCACGGCGTCGGGCCGACTGTTCAGCAGCGGTCCGGCGCCTCGCGGGGGTGCTGAGCGCGCGCCGAGATGGTGCGGCCTGCCGGCGGCCGGCGGGGTCAGCGGGCCGCCTGGATCGCGGCGTGTAGTGCCGCGTGCAGCCGGGTGGCGGCGGCGCTGGCCCCGTCCGCGACGATGTCGCCCCTGAGCACCTCGATGCCGAGGTTCTCGACGTGGCGGGCGAGGTCGACGGCGTCGGCGAGGACCGCCCGGGGCCCGCGGGCGACGGTGACCGGCCCCTGGTCCAGCACGGACAGGGCGGTCAACGCGGGACCATCCTGGCGGCGGGACTCGGGCCCGGGGAGATGACGGGCTTCATCGTCGGGCCTCCCGGGCCTCCCGGGCCTGCCGGGCCCCGTCCGGCAGCGGAAGGCCGAGCCGTTCACGCAGGGTGGCCTCGCCGTATTCGTGTGGCCACAGTCCGCGGCGCCGCAGGATCGGGAGAACGTGATCGACGAAGGCGGGCAGACCGTCGGCGATGACGTCGGGCATCAGGGTGAAGCCGTCCGCCGCGCCGACCCGGTGCCAGTGCTCGATGACGTCGGCGACATGCTCGGGCGTCCCGGCCGCGACGAGGTGACCGGTCCACCGCGGACGCAGCAGGGCCCGCACCGTGAGCCCACGATGGGCGCGTTCGAGCAGGCCGGCGTCGAGCACGTCCACCGCGCCCTCGATCCCGAGCGGCGGCAGGGATCTGGGCGGGATGGGACGGTCCGGGTCGAGCGTGGCGACGTCGAGGTGGAGCCTGGCGGCGAGCCGGGCGAGGTCGCCGTCCCGGTAGGCCAGCTCGTCGAGGCGTTCGAGCCGGGCGGCGGCCTCGGCCTCGGTGCTGCCGATCGAGGTCATCAGGCCGGGCAGGATCGCGATCGACGCGGGATCCCGGCCGTAGGCGGCGGCGCGGGCCCGGATGTCGGCGGCATACGCGCGGGCCGTCTCGGTGGTCGTCGCCCCGGAGAAGACGGCGTCGGCGGTGCGGGCGGCCAGGTCGCGTCCGGGCTCGGAGGCGCCGGCCTGGAAGATCACCGGGTGCCCCTGTTCCGAGGGTGGTAGCGGCAGCGGGCCGCGCACGTCGAAGTGCTCGCCATGGTGATGAACGGGTCGCAGCCGCTCGGCGTCGGTGAAGCGGCCCGTCGCCACGTCGGCGAGCAGGGCGCCGGGTTGCCAGCTGGCCCACAGCGCCCGCACCACGTCGGTGAACTCGTTGCCCCGCCCGTAGCGGTCGGGCCGCTCGGCGATGCCGGCGCCGCCGAAGTTCTCGGCCACCACCGGGACGAAGGTGGTGACGGTGTTCCAGCCTGCCCGGCCGTGACTGATCAGGTCGAGCGACTGGAACCGGCGGGCGATGTTGTAGGGCTCGTTGAAGCTGGTCGAGGCGGTGCCGATCAGCCCGATGCGGCTGGTGGCGCGGGCGATGGCGGTGAGGACCAGGGTTGGTTCGAGGAAGTAGGCCTCCTGCGGGTGGTCGGTGATGTCGCCCCACAGGCCCGGCACGTCGGAGAGGAACACCGCGTCGAGCAGCCCGCGCTCGGCGGTTCGGGCGGCCTGTACCCAGCGGTCGATGGAGGCGAAGGTGTGCGGATCGCTCGCGGGCCAGCGCCACGCTCCGGGATGGACCCCGCTCGCCGCGCCGACGAGATGGACGGTCAGATGCAGTGGGCGCCGACTGGTCACCGGGATTTCTCCTGTCGCCACAACGTGATCGTCCTCGGCCTCGGCCATTTCAACGCAACGCACCTGCTGGTTCGGGCACGCCGACGCTCAGCGAGGTGGGGCGGACCCGGCGGGGTGCAACGCGCGGACCAGGGCCTCGGTCTGGGCACGCCGGGACGCCTGACTGATGGCGGCCTCGGGTACGACCACGTCGAAGCCATGCGTGGCCCCCGGGTACAGGTGAAGTTCCACGGGCACGTCGGCCTGAGTCAGCCGGCTCGCGAAGTCCAGTACCTCGTCCCGGGCGAGTTCGAGATCGCCCGACGTCAGGAAGGTCGGCGGCAGGCCGGCGAGGCCCGAGGCGCGGGCCGGCGCGGCGTAGGGGGAGACGTCCGCGCCAGGGGCGGCCGCCGGGCCGAGATAGGAGGCCCAGCTGCGTTGCGAGCCGGCCCTGTTCCAGGTGCGCGGGTCGGTGATGGCATGGCTCGACGGGGTCGTGTGCCGGTCGTCCAGGACCGGCGCATGCAGTAGCAGCAACGCCGGTAGCGGCTCGTGATGGTCGCGCAGATACAGCGCCAGGCCGGCCGCGATGGCCGCGCCCGCACTGGAGCCGACGATGGCCGAACGCGCCGGATCGATGCCGAGCTCCGCCGCGACGTCACCGCGGCGGAGTCCGTCGGCGTCGGCGTCGTTGTCGGCGTCGTTGTCGGCGTCGTGCAGCCAACGCCAGACCGTCCGGACGTCGCGCAGCGCGGCCGGATACGGGTGCTGCGGTGCCAACCGGTAGCCGACCGACACCGTGACCGCCTGAGCGGAATGGGCGTACCACTCGCACTGGGCGTCGAACTGCTCGACCTCTCCCGCGGTGAAACCGCCGCCATGGACGAAGAGCACCACCGGTGCGAGAACGTCCGCCTCCACCGGCCGGTAGACCCGCACCGGAACGTCGGGTTCGCCGGGTCCATCCGCGGCGGGGACGAGGACGTCGGTCAGCTGGATGGTGCCTGGCCCGTCCCAGAGCCGGCCCAGGCCGGTGCGGGCGGCCGGGTTCAGGTGGCGGTCGAGCAACTGCGCGTCGATCCGGTTCTCCGGCGGCGGGGGCGGCGAGATGGTCGGGGATGGACTCGGCACCACGGCGGGCCCTTCGGTAGCCGGGAGCAGTATTTGACTCCCTGAACACTATATTGAACGATCGGGTTCAATCAACCTGTCCTACTGGCTTGCCGAGGGTATGATTGATGTGTGACCGTCGGCACCGCGGCCCATCGCGGCCGGATCGACAAGCGGGCCGCCATCCTTGATGCCGCGCTGCGCACGTTCATCCGTGAGGGCTATGGACTGGCGCGGGTGGAGACGATCGCCGAGCTGGCGGGAGTCGCCAAGCCGACCGTCTACAACCACTTCGGCGACAAGGAGACCCTTTTCCGGGTCGTCATTCTCGACGGCGCCTCACGCGCCAGTGATCACATGATCACTGCTCTCGACGCTCTCGCCGACGACGGCGACGACCTCGTCGGGGATCTGTCCCGCGTTGCTCGCGAGGTCATCGACTGCCAGCTCACCGAGGAGGGCTGGGCCCTCCAACGGTTGATGTACGCCGAGGCCGGCCGCTTCCCCGACCTGTTCGACGAGGCGCTGGCCCGCGGTGGGGCCCGCCTGCACAACGCCCTCGCCGGTCGGCTCGCCCGGCTGGCCCACCGCGGTCGCCTCGAACTCGCTGACCCCGACACCGCCGCGGCGCATTTCCTCGCCCTCATCTCCGGTGATCTTCCCGCCCTGTCCGCCCTCGGCACCAGGAAGGTGAGTGATGCCGAGCTGCGGGCGGCGATAGCCTCCGGGATCGAGACGTTCCTGCTCGCCTTTGCTCCCGGTCGTCGCCGCGCGGGCCGGGAAACCTGGCGCGGGCGCCGAGCCGCCGTCCCGACGGGGGACGCCGATGTCACCCCGCCGGGACGGGGCACTCCGCCGCGACGGCCGGAGTCGTCCTCCGGCGGCTCGACGGTCAACGCCACCTTGTCACCCGGCACCGGGAACGCCGGGGATGCGGTAGGTGAACACGCCGTCGTCGAAGGTGTTGTAGGCGGCGTAGTCGAGTAGTTCGTAGAGCCGGGACCGGTGCTGCATCCGGTCGACGAGTCCGGCCTGGGTGCCGTCGGCGGCGAGGCGGCGCAGGCCGTCCTCGACGGCGCCCATGGCGAGGCGCAGCAGCGTCACCGGGTAGATGACGACGTTCACGCCGACCGATGCGAGTGTCGCGGTGGTCAGCAGCTCGCTTTTGCCGAACTCGGTCATGTTGGCGAGGATCGGCACGTCCACGGCCGCGCGGGCGGCGGCGAACTCGGCGGCGTCCGCCAGCCCCTCCGGGAAGATCATGTCAGCGCCGGCGTCGACGTAGGCTCGGGCCCGGTCGAGCGCGGCGTCGAGTCCCTCGACCCCACGGGCGTCGGTGCGGGCGCAGAGGACGAAACTGGTGTCCCGGCGGGCGGTGACGGCCGCGCGGATCCGGCGGACCATCTCCTCGACGGGCACGACCGTCTTGCCGTCGAGATGGCCGCAGCGCTTCGGGTTGACCTGGTCCTCGAGATGACAGCCGGCGAGGCCGGCGTCCTCCAGGACCTGGATGCTGCGGGCGACGTTCATCGGCTCGCCGAAGCCGGTGTCGGCATCGGCGAGCGTCGGCAGGTCGGTGACCCGGGCGATCTGCCCGGCCCGGCCGGCGACCTCGGTGAGCGTGGTCAGGCCGATGTCGGGCAGGGCGAGGTCCGCGGACAGCGCCGCGCCGGAGACGTACACCCCCTCGAAGCCCAGCTCGGTGATGAGCACGGCGGACAGCGGGTTGAACGCCCCCGGGAAACGCAGCAGCCGACCTGAGGCGAGCTGCTCACGCAGCACTGCCCGGCGGACGTGGGCGGGAGTACGGGCGTGCAACATCAGAACAGTCCCGCCGTCTCGCCGGTGCCCAGCGGCCACTCGGGTACCAGTGTGAGCCCGCCGAGTTCGTCCGGGGCCAGCTCGGGGAGCCGGACGGCGACGTCGAGGAAGCGGTCCTGCTCCTCGGTGGTGATCATGCCTTCGGTCAGCCGGCGGAACTTCGCGATGTACTCGGGCCGGCCGAACGGCCGGGCGCCGAGTGGGTGGGCGTCGGCGAGCGCGATCTCGTCGAGGACGGTCTCGCCGTCGTCCAGTTCGACGACGACCCGGCCGCCGAACGCCTTCTCCGTCGGGTCGGTCGAATGGTAGCGGCGCGTCCACTCCTCGTCCTCGACCGTGACGATCTTCTTCCACAGTTCGACGGTGTCGGGCCGGGCCGCCCGCTGCGGGGCGTAGGACCGCTCGTGGTGCCATGTGCCGTCCTGCAGCGCCACGGCGACGATGTAGGGGATCGAGTGGTCGAGCGTCTCCCGGCTGGCCGTCGGCGAGTACTTCTGCGGGTCGCCCGCACCGGAACCGATCACGTGGTGGGTGTGGTGGCTGGTGTGCAGGGTGATCCGGCGGATCCTCGTCAGGTCGCCGAGGCGGGGACCGAGCCGGCGGGCCAGGTCGATGAACGCCTGGCTCTGGTACTCGGCGGAATGCTCCTTGGGGTAGGTGTCGAGGATGCCCCGCCTGGCCTCGCCCGGTCCGGGCAGCGACACCACGTACCGGGCGTCCGGCCCGTCGAGCAGCCAGGCTACGAAGCCGTCCTCGCCCTCGTAGGCCGGTGACGGCGCGCCCTGACCGCGCATCGCCCGGTCGACCGCTTCGATCGCGACCTTCCCGGCGAACGCCGGGGCGTACGCCTTCCAGCTGGAGATCTGCCCCTTGCGGGACTGCCGGGTCGTCGTCGTCGTGTGCAGTGCCTGCTGCACCGCCTGGTAGACGACCTCGGTGGGCAGGCCGATCAGCGTGCCGAGGCCGGCGGCGGCCGACGGGCCGAGGTGCGCGATGTGGTCGATCCTGTGCTGGTGCAGGCAGATGCCGCGGACCAGGGCGACCTGGATCTCGTAACCGGTGACGATCCCGCGGATCAGCTCCCGGCCGCCGAGGCCGAGGTGCTGCGCGGCGGCGATGATCGGCGGGATGTTGTCGCCGGGATGGGAGTACTCGGCGGCGAGGAACGTGTCGTGGAAGTCCAGCTCCCGCACGGCCACGCCGTTCGCCCACGCCGCCCACTCCGGCGACACCCGGACCTGCCCCGCCAGGCCGAACACCGTCGAGCCGGCGCGGCCGGGCGGGACCGGGTGGCGCACCGCCTGGTCACGAGCCGCGGTGACCGGCGCGCGGCGCAGCGACGCCACCGCGACCCCGGCGTTGTCGATCACCCGGTTGATCACCGTCTCCGCGACCTCGGGCAGCACCTCGACCGGATCGCTCGCCACCGCGGCGATCTTCCAGGCGAGCTGGTCCGGCCGCTCCAACCGCTCCGAACTGCGATGCACCCGCACCCTGTGGTCGATCATCTGTTGGCATCCTCCCCAAGCCGACTCTGGCACGCAGCCCGGGGGCGGTCGAGACGGCGAACGTGCCAACGTCGGCGACGCTCACGAGACGATGGGGTATGCGAGTCGTCAGCACGTCGGTGCTCGGGGAGTTGGTCGCGGGGCATCTCGCGGGTCGCGGTGACGGGGCCGGAGGGCGGCGGCCGGTGGTGGTGGCGTCGGGGAACTTCGCGAGCCCGGCGGTGGCTCTGCGGGTCGTCGACGAGGCGGTGGAGTCCTATCGGCTGTTCGTGCTCAACCCGCAGCCGGGTCTGCCGGTGCGGCCGGGGGTGGCGCACGTGACGCCGTTCGTCGGTCCCGGGATGCGGGGGCTGGCGACGTTGGAGTACGTGCCCTGCCGGTTGAGCCTGGTTCCTCGCCTGCTCGCCGGCCCGTACCGTCCCGACGTCGTCGTGGTGCACACCAGCCCGCCGGTGAACGGGCGGGTGTCACTGGGCACCGAGGTCAACATCCTGCCGGCAGCGGTGGAGGCGGCGCGGGCCGGTGGCGGGCTGGTTGTCGCCCAGCTCAATCCGGCGATGCCCTACACGTTCGGGGACGGGGAGCTGCCCCTGGACCTCGTCGACCTGGCTGTGGAGGCGCACCAGCCGCTGCCGCACCCGGCGGCCCGGCCCGTCGACGAGGTGGGACGGGCGATCGGGGAGCGGGTCGCCGCGTTGGTCGGCGACGGGGCGACCCTGCAGCTCGGGATCGGTGGGGTGCCGAACGCGACGCTCGCCGCGTTGACCGCCCGCCGCGGGCTGCGGGTGTGGACCGAGACGTTCTCCGACGGTGTGCTGGCCCTGGACCGGACCGGTGCCCTCGACACCAGCGCCGAGCTGGTCACCAGCTTCCTGTTCGGCTCGGCGGAGCTGTACGGCTGGGTGGACCGTAACCCGCGGGTGCGGCTGCTGCGCACGGAGACCGTCAACGATCCGGGCACGATCGCCCGCCAGCCGGCGATGACATCGATCAACACTGCGTTGCAGGTGGATCTGCACGCGCAGGTGAACGCCGCACACATCCGGGGCCGGGCGTGGTCGGGCTTCGGTGGGCAGCCCGATTTCGTCGCCGGTGCCCTGCACGCGCCCGGCGGGCACGCCGTGATCGCGCTGCCGAGTTGGCACGCCAAGTCGGACACGTCGACGGTCGTGGCGTCTCTCGGCGAGCCGACGACGAGCTTCCAGCACAGTTACCTCGTCAGCGAGCACGGCACCGCGTCGCTGTGGGGGGAGAGCATGCAGGGGCAGGCCCGGGAGATTATTGCCCACGTCGCCGACCCCCGCGCCCGCGACGGGCTCACCCGGCACGTCGAGGCCTGGTCCGTGGCGCCGCCTGGAGGGCGGGGAGACGGGCCGTCCGGCCGGGCCGCGGACTGAGCCGCAGAGGGGCCGATCGGCCCGTTTGCCCGGGCCGCTGGAGCGGGATGTCATCTCCATGAATCTCCCCGCCATGCATCGGTCCGGGTCGGCCGCGGTGTCCAGGCCGGAGGCCGCCAACCGCGCGGCTGGCGCGGACCCGCGGCCGCCACACCGGGCGATCGAGCCCGGCAGCCGGTCCTGCTGCTGCCCCTCCGAGCCGGTCGCGCAGGTGGTGCTCGCCCCGGTCGGGTCACGCGCCCACGAGATCGACCTCCTGCTGTGCGCTCACCACCTGCGGCGCAGCGTCCCGACGCTGAAATCACCAGGGGTCGCGATCTACGACCGGCACGGCAGACTCATCGAAGCCCCGGCCAGGGTGTTCGGCCGGGACCGCTGACCGCGAGCACGGTGACCTCATGCCAGGGGCAGGAGAGGGTCAGGAGAGGCGGTGACCCATGAAGTGGATGACACCACAGGGTTATCTGATCGAGGAAGCAGTCGTGCGGACCGTTCCCGACCGCCCGGCCAGGGTCCTTCGGGTGACCCGGGACGGGCGCGACGTCGACCACTATGCGTCCTGGGCTGACCTGATCGTCGCTTTCGACGTCCACCGGATGGTCGAGGTCGAGTGACGGGCTGGCCGCCACCTGCGATGGCGTCGTCGTTTCCCGACGAGGCACCGGGCGGGTGGCGGTTCGGCCCTCTCTCGTATCCTCATGCCGGCACCCGGGGTTGTTCGCACCGGTTTGGGTCGACATGTGGCAGCGAGGGGCAGTGGTGGACACGGAGATCGGCAGCGATCCGTACGGCTCCGAGGGCTCGGGCGGGACGTCGTGGTGGCGGTCCAGGGCCGACGAGCCGAAGCCGGTGGACCTGCGGGTGGACCTGCCTCACCCGGCTCGGATGTACGACTACTACCTGGGTGGGAAGGACAACTTCCCCGCCGATCGGAAGGCCGCCGAGCAGGCTCGGGCCGTCGCGCCGAACGCGAGCACCGCCGCCCGGGCCAACCGGGCGTTCATGGCCCGGGCGGTGCGTCACCTGGCCGGCGAGGTCGGCATCGACCAGTTCCTCGACATCGGCACGGGGATCCCGACCAGCCCGAACCTGCACGAGATCGCCCAGGAGGCCGTCGAGGGCGCCCGGGTCGTCTATGTGGACAACGACCCGATCGTGCTCGCCCACGCCCGGGCGCTGCTCACCGGCACCCCGACGGGGCGGACCGCCTACCTCGACGCCGACGTGCGGGACGTCAGGCGGATCCTGGCCGCCCCGGAGGTCGTGGACACCCTCGACCTGGCCCGGCCGGTGGCGCTGTCGCTGCTCGCGGTGGGCCACTTCCTGCCCGACTCCGACGACCCGGGTGGCATCGTCCGCCGGCTCGTCGACGCCCTGCCCGCCGGCAGCCACCTCGTCCTGTCTCATCTCACCCCCGACCACGACCCGTCGATCGAGGCCGGTGCCAGGGCCTACCGTGCGCAGGGGATTGCGCTGCGGCCTCGGACGCGCGCCGAGGTCGAGGCGCTGTTCGGCGGGCTGGAGCTGATCGACCCGGGGCTCGTGTCGGTGCACCGCTGGCGGCCCGACGCCGCCGTGCCGGCAGACCTGACCGACGCGCAGGTCAGCGCCTACGGCGCCATCGGCCGCAAGTCGTAGCTCCTCAGCAGGGGCGCAGGGCGGTCAGGCCGAAACCGCGGGGGAGGGGACGGCC
>NZ_JAMPTM010000279.1 GCF_025403375.1 Frankia gtarii | reverse complement strand
ACGCCACCCCGGCCGCCGATGCGACCCGCCGAAAAAGTTCGCCCTCGCGGTCGCGAAGTCCCGCAACGCCTGCTGCTGCACGATCACACTGCCCGCCGCCAGCCAGCCGCAGGCGCCCCGCGCCGCGGTCAACTGCCGATTCCACTCGGCGTAACCAGGAGCGGGGCCACGCCGCGGGTTCCACCACGACTGCTGCTCCACACACAGGTTCCACACGAACCGCGCATGCCCACAATGCACAAGAAGAGCATCTTCCTGCGCCACGCCGGGATACAACCGGAACCTCTACACAAACCGATCCTAACCCACCAGGACCGCGCAGAAGAAGGTTCTGAGATTACCGAACAACCCGCACCCCCACATCACCGAAACCATCAAAGAAGACGACTATTCCCCGGACAGGGAAATCATCCACCTGTTACATGCCGCGTTAGCACGGCGGTTCACCTGACGGCGAACCGCCTACCCCTGCCCCGCTCCGCGGGGAGCCGGATTCCTCCCCGGCCTGACGGCCGGGGCATCCTCCGGAGTTCTCGGTGACGCCACCGGAGGATTCCGCCCGGGCCGACACGTGGATCTGGTGCGTGCGGCTGGTCAAGACGCGCTCGCAGGCGACGGATGCCTGTCGGGCCGGGCACGTCCGGCTCAACGGCGAGCGGATCAAACCCGCGCACCTGGTCCATGCGGGCGACGAGATCCGGCTCCGGCTGGCCGGGCGGGAACGGATCGTCGTGATCACGAAGGTGCTGCGGAATCGGGTCGGGGCGCCGGTCGCAGCCGAGTGCTTCGTCGACCACAGCCCCCCGGTGCTGCGCGATCCGACTCCGGCGGTGGCCGTGCGCGACCGGGGCGCGGGGCGGCCGACCAAGCGCGACCGTCGGGTCATGGAGCGGCTGCGCGACCAGCCCTGCCCGCCGGCGCCACCGTGACCCGACGGTGGGCGTTGCGGTGCGATGCGCCCGGTCCGCCGGCTTTAGACCGTGCAATACGCACCGCAACCGGCCCCGCCCTGGTTCGGACTCACTCGTTCTAGGCTTCCGATGTATCACCACCGGGCATACGGCACATCATTGACACCGCCCCGCGGCCCCGCGCCGCCACGCCTGGACCGGCACATCCTCGCCCCCGCAGCCGCGGCGCTGTGCGGGCTCAAGGCGCCAGTCCCCCCGGGAGGTTCTGATGGATCGGAAATGGTGGACGCTGCTGGTCGTCTGCGGCGCCACGTTCATGCTGCTGCTCGACGTCACCATCGTGATCGTCGCGCTGCCGGAGATCCAGAGCGGTCTCGGCGCCGGGTTCGCCGACGTCCAGTGGGTCATCGACGCCTACGCCCTTACCCTGGCCGCGCTGCTGCTGACGGCCGGTTCGCTCGCCGATCTCTACGGGCGGCGCCTGCTGTTCACCATCGGGTTCACGATCTTCACGGTGGGGTCGCTGCTGTGCGGGCTCTCGCAGTCGACGATCATGCTGATCATCTCACGGGGCGTGCAGGGCGTGGGCGGCGCCGTGCTGTTCGCGACGTCGCTGGCGCTGCTCGCCAACAGCTTCCGCGGCCGCGACCGGGGGATCGCCTTCGGGGTGTGGGGCGCGGTCACCGGCATCGCCACGTCCCTCGGGCCCATCCTCGGCGGATTGATCACCAGCGGGATCAGCTGGCGGGGAATCTTCCTGGTCAACGTGCCGATCGGCGTCGTCGCCGTCGCCCTGACGGTGTGGAAGGTCGAGGAGTCCCGGCCGCCGGCGGCGCACCGCCCCGACTGGCCCGGTTTCGCGACGCTCACCGCCGGGCTGGTCGGCGTGGTCTACGGCCTGATCCGGGCGGGCGAGACGGCCTGGACGGACACCGGCGTCGCGGTCAGCCTGTGCCTGGGCGTGGCGTTCCTTGTCGCGTTCGTCGCCGTGGAGGCCAGGGTCACGCACCCGATGTTCGACCTGTCCCTGCTGCGCACCCCGACGTTCCTTGGCGGTTCGGTGGCGGCGGTCGCGATGAACGGGTCGCTGTTCGCGATGTTCGTCTACCTCGTCCTCTACCTGCAGAACGACCTGGGTTACTCCGCGTTCGGGGCGGGCGTGCGGCTGCTGATCGTGAGCGCGGGCAGCTTCATCGCCGCGTCGGTGGCGGGGCGGCTGACCAGCGTGATGCCTGTGCGGTGGCTCATCGGCCCCGGCCTGGCGCTGGTCGGCGTCGGCCTGCTGCTCATGGCCGGCCTGGACGCGGGCAGCTCGTGGACGCACCTGATCCCGGGCTTCGTGCTGGCCGGGATCGGCAGCGGGCTGGTCAACCCGCCGCTGGCCTCGACGGCCGTCGCAGTGGTGCCGCCGGAGCGGTCGGGGATGGCGTCGGGCGCGAACACCACGTTTCGTCAGATCGGCATGGCGCTCAGCATCGCCGCCCTCGGCTCGATCTTCGCGGCGCGGTTGGAGAGCGGCATCAACAGCGGGCTGCGAGCGGTGCCGGCGCTGCGCGGGCAGGGAGCACGAATCGCCGACACGCTGCGCAACGGCGGCACCGACCAGCTCTTCGCCAGCACGCCCGCGAACGCCCGCGGCCCGCTGGCCGGCGCTGTCCGGTCCGGTTTCGCCGGCGCGATCAACGACCTGCTCGTCGTCACCGGGATCGTCGCGCTCGTCGGCGCGGTCTGCGCGCTGACGCTCATCCGCAGCAAGGACTTCGTCGCGCAGGGCCACGCCAGCCCCGCCCCCGCCGGCGGCCCCGCCAAGGATGCCGAGACGCCCTCGCTGACCGCCTCGGACTCACCCGGCTAGCGGATGGCGTCGGGGATGACCGCGACCGGGCATCGGGCGTGGTGCACGCACTGGTACGCGGCCGAACCCAGCAACAGGCCGGCGAAGCCACCGAGGCCGCGGGCGCCGAGCACGAGCAGCCGGGCGTCGGCGGCCGCGGCGAGCAGGCTCTGCGCCGGCCCGCCGAACGCCAGCCGGGTGTCGAGGTTGACGTCCACCTCGCCCGCCAGCCCCTTGGTCATGCAGTCGTCGAGGACGGCATGCGCGGCCTGCTCGAATGCCGCCCGGTCGCGCGCGACGCGTTGACCGGAGTGCAGCAGCGGCGCGGGCTGCCAGGCGTGCACGACCCGCAGCGGCGCCGCGTGCAGCGCCGCCTGTTCCGCAGCCCAGCGCAACGCGGCCAGCGATGCCGCCGAGCCGTCCACGCCGACGAGCACGGGCCGGCCGCTGTCGTCGTCCTCGGGGCCGCGGCCGTCCGCCCGGACGACGACGACCGGCCGGGTGGCCTGGTGCAGGCAGGCGATGGAAACCGAGCCGAGCAGGTACCGGCGCAGCCGGCTGGTCCCCCGGTAGCCGACGACGATCATGTCCGCGCCCGCGCCCGCCGACATCAGCGCCTCGACGGCGTCGGCGTAGACGGCCCGCTCGGTGACGGGCACCGGCCGGCGCGGGTCCTGGGCGCGTTGGACGGATTCCCGCACCACGGCCAGGGCCGTCCCCTCGATCGTGTGCGGGCCCGGCGCGTAGGCGCGGTCGAGCACCTCGCGCGGGCAGTCGTCCGGAGTCCAGGCCAGCATCGCCTCGAGACGGTCCCGACGCAGCCACGCCTCCCCGACGGCCCAGCGCAGCGCCGCGTCGGCGTCCCTGGATCCGTCCACTCCCACCACGATGCAGCCAGTCACTACAAGCTCCAGATCCTCCGTGGCCGGCGTCCCAGTCCCTGTCCCAGGGTGCCTGCCGCGGCCCAGGTCGGCGAGTGCGCTGCGGGCCCCCGCACGAGGTCCGAACGGCCCGCCGACATCGGTGCGTTCGGCCGCCGCCGCCTCCCCGTTCGGGGGGTACCGCGCTGGCGCGGGACCACCTCGGCTGGCCCGATCGGGGCAACCGGTTCACCCACCGACTCCTCGGGCAGGTGGGGCCCGTCCGGGGAACACAGTCCGCCAACCGCGGCCGGCAGCGGCGGCATCAGCCCCGTGTGCCCTGGCAGCGAAGGTGACGGGCCGCCGCCGGGGCCGGGCCGCCGCCGGCACGGTCCGGATCGCACGGTAGGAAGGGCTCCACGATGAGCGCCGAAGGTCCCTGGGCACCGGGGCGCAGTGGCGCCGAGCATGGGAAATGACGGATGACCCGCCGCCGGTCGGCCTCGGGGACACGCCGACGCCAACCGCGCAGCAGCAGTTGGCGGACGGCGGATGGCGCGCGGCGGCTCGGGGTGGCTCAAGGCGACTCGCCCGGTGCTCGGCCCACCGGTCCGCACCTGGGCTCCGGTCGGCCGACGCGGTGGACAGGAGGCTGCCCGATGAGGGTGCGCGAAGTGAGGACGACGCGGATGCACGCCGTCGAGGCCACGAGTCGAACCGAACAGGCCGAACAGGCCGGGCATGCCGGGCGTGCCGGGCGAACTCGGCAGGCTGGGCAAGCGCGAGCCGCCGCGGGGCCGTCCGCGCCCATTCCGCGATGACGTGGTGCCCACCACGGACGGATGGCAGCCGCCGGGACCCGCGGCCCATCCTCACCGGGAACAGTTCGGCCGTAATCCGGACGACGGCCGCCGGCCCGGGCGGATCGGTTATCGTCCTGGAAGCATGGAGTCCGAACGGGACCTCGCCCCGACCGGCGCTGAGACCTCCGGGACGGCCTGCGGGGAGATCTCCCCGTCAGGGTCGTCGGGAGACCTGATCTTTCCTGCTGTCGCTCGGCTCGAACTGGACGAGCTTCTCTCCCAGCTGGTGGAGCGAGCCCAGGATGTGCTGGCCACCCAGGGCCGGCTGCGAGGTCTGCTGCGGGCCAACCGGATGGTCACCGCCGACCTCAGCCTCGACGTGGTGCTGCGCCGCATCGTCGAGTCCGCCTGCGAGCTGGTCGACGCCCGCTACGGCGCGCTCGGCGTCATCGCCCGCGACGGTCACCTCGAACAGTTCATCCATGTCGGGATGGACCCGGGCCGCGTCGAGGCGATCGGCCGGACCCCCCGCGGCGACGGGGTGCTCGGCCTGCTCATCGCCGAGCCGGGGCCGGTGCGCCTCGACGACATCGCCGACCATCCCCGCGCCGTCGGCTTCCCCGCCGGGCATCCGCCGATGCGGGCGTTCCTCGGCGTGCCGATCAGGGTCCGCAACGAGGTCTTCGGCAACCTCTACCTGACCGAGAAGCGCGGCGGGCGGATCTTCACCGCCGAGGACGAGGAACTCGTGCTCGCGCTCGCCGCCAACGCCGGCGTGGCGATCGACAACGCCCGCCTGTTCGGGGAGGCCCAGCACCGCCAGCAGTGGTCACAGGCGTCCGCGGACATCACCCGGCATCTGCTCGCCGACGGCGAGGACCCGTTGGAGCTGATCGTCCAGCGGGCCCGTGACGTCGCCCGGGCGGACACGACCGCGCTGGCCCTGTGCGACCCAACGGCGCGGGAACTGTCCTTCGACGTCGCCGAGGGTCACGACGCCGACCTGCTGCGCGGCCAGCAGGTGTCGATGGAAACCTCGCTCGCCGGGCGGGCGGTGCGGGACCGGGCCCCCCTCGTCGTCGCCGACGTGCGCACGCTGGGCGGCTCCGAGATCGACAAGCTCGACGTCGGCCCGATCATGATCGTGCCGCTGATCGCCTCGCAGGTCACCTCCGGCGCGCTGATCCTCGGCCGCCGCCGCGATGGCGGCCTGTTCACCGACGAGGACCTCGAACTCGCCGCCGCGTTCGCCGCCCACGTCGCGCTCGCCCTGGAACTGGCCCGCTCGCGGGCGGCGCGGGGCCGGCTGTCGCTGCTGGAGGACCGCGACCGGATTGCCCGCGACCTGCATGACCATGTGATGCAGCGGCTGTTCGCGGTGGCGATGGGCCTGCAGGGCCTGGCCGCCAGCGAGGAACGGGCGCCGCGCGCGGAGCGGATGAGCACCTACGTCGAGGATCTCGACGAGACCGTGCGGGAGATCCGCCAGACCATCTTCGAGCTGCGCGGCCGGGCGACGCCGGCGACGGGCAGCGGCCTGCGGGCGCAGATCCTCGGCATCATCGACGACATGGCCGGGGCGTTCGGCTTCACCCCGCGACTGCACCTCGACGGCCCGGTCGACACCGCGATCGACGCCGCCGTCGGCGACCATCTCATCGCCGTGGTGCGCGAGACCCTGTCGAACGCCGCCCGCCACGCCCACGCGCGCGCCGTGGAGGTGACGGTGACCGTCGCGAACGGCCGGGTGAGCGTGGACGTGGTGGACGACGGGGTCGGCATGGGACCGACGACGCGGCGCAGTGGCCTGGCGAACCTGCGTGGCCGGGCCGAATCCCTGGGCGGAAGCTTCGCTCTGGAGCCCGGCCCCGCCGGTGGCACCCGGGTGCGCTGGTCGGTGCCCACCGGCTGAGCCGGGCCGAACCTCTTTGGACGGACCTCCGGGACGGACCTCCCGGGACGGCGTCCGCCGTCGAAGGTCAGGCGCTGCCGCTGCCCGCCGCCGCACCGGAGACGGCGGCCGCATCGGACTCGGCCTCCTCGTCGGCGAACTCGTTGTCCCGCAACCCCTCGCCCCGCGACCCGCCGCCGTTGCCGTTGCTGTTGCCGTTGCCGTTGCCGTTGCCGTTGCCGCGGGAATCGTCGTCCCGCCCCGGGCCCTCGCTCGTGGGGGCCCCGCTCGTGGTGACGTGGTGCGGGCGGGTACCGGCGGCGGCCTCGGCCTGCTCGGCCTGGCGAGCCGCCATCGCCGCGCCCTGTGCGGCCAGCATCATCGACACCGGCTTGCCGCGTTCGGCGCGCAGCCGGTTGCGGCGGTCGAAGAACGGCTTGCCGACGACGGTGAGCACGAGGCCGATCGCCGCGTAGACGCCGATGATCGTCGCACCACGGCCGGTCCCCGGCCCGACGCCGTAGACGACGTCGCGCAGCACGTCGAGGACACCGGTGCCGAACACGTACGGGTGCAGCCACTTGAACGGCTCGGGCACGAACGCCGCCGGGAACGCCCCGCCTGACGACGGGATGTTGAGGAACACGAACAGGATGAGTGCCGCGCCGGTGACGAACCGACCGATGAAGTAGGACAGGCCGTTGACCACCAGGCCGACCGAGATCGTCGTCAGCCAGCCGAGCAGCCACAGTGACAGGAAGTGGCCGTGCACGGCGCCCACCACCGGACCGGCGAACAGGGTGCCGAGCAGCGAGAACACGAAGCCGGCTCCGACGATCAGGCCGAGGCGGACGCGGTGCCTGAGCGTCTGGCCCATCATCCCGATGAACATGCCGACCATGTAGCCGGCGATGGTCCAGACCAGCGCGATGTAGAAGCCCGAGGTGCCGTAGGAGTCGTGCTTGGGCAGCGCGGCGAGGTCGTCGACGGCGAGGGTGGTGCCCTCGGCCGCCGCCACCGGGGCGAACGTCTGCTGGACGACCTCGGCGAGCTGGAACTGGGCACCGCTGGCCACGAGCAGCCGGGCCGGCTGGTTCGCCGAGCCGGGGGTGAAGGCCGCCGCCAGGTCACCGTCGCGGACATCGCCGCGGACGTCGTCGACCGAGCCCACCGCCGACACCGACAGCATGCCGTTGCTGGTGCCTTCCAGCCGGTCGGCGAGGGTCGCCGCCGCCGGACCGGTCCCGACCACCGCGACCTTGATGTCCTTCGGTGACGGCTGGTGGAAGGCGTTGATGTAGCACAGGCAGAAGGCGACGACGAAGACCAGCGGCAGCCAGAGCTGCAGGCCGATCATCTGGACCGGCGGCGAGAGCCGGGAGTACTGCCGCCGGTAGCGCATCCACGGGCCGAGCCCGGTCGAGGGCGCCCCGCTGGACGCCGATGTCTCCGCTGTCATTGATCACTTTCCCGCGCGTGAGGACCGATGGGAGGTGCAGGACCAGCAGGCCGGCCGCTGTGCCCGGGAGAAACGCCGGGGGCGCGGTTCGCTGGGGAAGCTCGACCGAGAACCAATCGCAGTGAGACTGTAGCCCGAAGATGAGACTCAGTCCAACATTCGAACCTTGATATCAGAGCTGGTACCCTTCTCCCGTGGCGAAAAACCCCGCGGCGAGCCCCGACGGCGCCGCAACCCCGGCGCCGGGCACCGATCTGCGCGCCCGGACCAGGCGGGCCCTGCAGGCGGAGATCACCGCCGTCGCCTTTGACCTGTTCGACCGGCAGGGCTTCGAGTGCACGACGATCAACCAGATCGCCGCCGAGGCCGGCCTGTCGCGCAGCAGCTTCTTCCGTTACTTCGCGACCAAGGAGGACGTCGTCCTGCTCGGGGTGGAGGAACGCGGCCTGGTCCTACGCGACGCGCTCGCCGGCCGCCCCGCGGACGAGACGCCCTGGCAGGCACTGCGCCAGGCGCTCAACGCGATCATCGGCTTCAACGTCGAGAACCCCGAACGAGCCCTGCGGCTGTCCCGGATGATGGTCGACACGCCGTCGTTGCAGGGCCGCCAGCTGCAGCGGCAGAACAGCTGGCAGCGGCTGCTCGCGCCCGAGCTCGCCCGGCGCCTCGCCATCCCGCCGACGGACACCGCCGACCCGCGCCCGCGCGCGCTGGCCTCGGCCGCGCTCGGCTGCTATGACGCCGCCCTGACGGTCTGGCGCGACTGCGACGGGACGGCCGATCTCACCGCCCTGCTCGACCAGGCGATGTCCATCCTGACCGGCTGACCCCACACCCCACTCCACCCG
>NZ_JAMPTM010000278.1 GCF_025403375.1 Frankia gtarii | reverse complement strand
AGCCACAGGGACGGGACGGCGGGGACTGCGGCGGCGGGGCGGCGGCGGCCCGGCATCGTTTCGACCTGCCTTTCGAAGGGCTGCGCGCAGTCGGCTGGGCCGGGCGCGGGTAGCGTGTTTCCGCGGCGCCACGGTCATTTATTCACGCTATCCGTGGCTGGTGGTTCGTGGAACCATTGTAATCGTTGTGGCGACATACCCGGCGACCAGACGGTCGGGGAGACGATCAGTACGAGGAGAGACGTATGGATGCGATCTTCGCCAACTTCATCAAAGGTGTCTCAGTTTCGGCCGCCGACGGCGCGACGATGTCGATTCTGAACCCGTCGACCGGCGAGCTGCTCGCCGAGGCTCCGCGTTCGGGTCCCGCCGACGTCGACGCCGCCGTCCGGGCCGCATCGACGGCGTTCGAGACCTGGCGCGACACCACCCCGTCCGAGCGTTCCCGCGCACTGCTGCGCCTCGCCGACGCGCTGGAGGAGCGAGCCGGCGAGGTCGCCGCGGTGGAGAGCGCCAATACCGGCAAGCCGCTGCAACTCACCGTGGACGAGGAAGTCGGGCCGTCCGCCGACCAGATCCGCTTCTTCGCCGGCGCCGCGCGCCTGTTGGAGGGACGGGCCGCCGGGGAGTACCTGGCCGGGCACACCAGCTATGTCCGCCGCGAGCCGATCGGGGTCTGCGCGCAGGTCACGCCGTGGAACTACCCGTTGATGATGGCGGTGTGGAAGATTGCCCCGGCGATCGCGGCGGGCAACACGGTCATCCTCAAGCCGGCGGACACGACCCCGGCCTCCAGCCTGCTGCTCGCCGAGATCGCCGCGGAGTTCCTTCCGCCTGGCGTGCTCAACGTCGTGTGCGGCGACCGGGACACCGGGCGGGCACTGGTCGCGCACCCGGGGCCGGCGATGGTGTCGGTGACGGGCAGCGTGCGGGCCGGCATGGAGGTGGCGCGGGCGGCGGCCGACTCGCTCAAGCGGGTGCACCTGGAGCTCGGCGGCAAGGCACCGGTCATCGTCTTCGACGATGTGGACCCGGCCGCCGTCGCCGCGGAGATCGCCGGCGCCGCCTACTTCAACGCCGGCCAGGACTGTACGGCGGCCACCAGGGTGCTGGCCGCACCCGGGATCCATGACGATCTTGCGGCTGCGCTGGCCGAGGCGGCCCGCGGCACGGCCACCGGCTCCCCGGACGAGACCGAGGTCGACTACGGCCCGCTGAACAGCGCCGGCCAGCTCGATCGGGTGGGGGGGTTCGTCCGACGGGCGCCGGAGCACGCCGAGGTGCTCGCCGGCGGCGCGGCCCTCGACCGGCCCGGTTATTTTTATCCGGCCACGGTCGTCGCCGGCCTGCATCAGGACGACGAACTCATCCAGTCGGAGGTCTTCGGCCCGGTCATCACCATGCAGCGTTTCGACTCGGAGGACACCGCGGTGGCCTGGGCCAACGGGGTGGAGTACGGCCTGGCCTCCAGTGTCTGGACGCGCGACCACGGCCGAGCCATGCGGGTCGCGCGCCGGCTGGACTTCGGCTGTGTATGGATCAACACTCACATCTCGATCGTCGCGGAGATGCCGCACGGCGGATTCAAGAAGAGCGGTTATGGCAAGGATCTGTCTGTGTACGGCTTGGAGGACTACACCAGGATCAAGCATGTGATGAGCAACATCGAGTTCTGACCTGGGGTGGCGATGACCGACGATGCGCCGAGTGCGGGAGCTGCGCGCCTGACCCCGCGGTTCGTCACGGTCCACGGGTATCGGCGCTGCTACCTGCGCGTCGGCCGCGGACCGGTGCTGCTACTGATCCACGGTATCGGGGACAACGCCCGCACCTGGGCGCCGATCATTCCCCAGCTTGCGCGGCGCCATACGGTGATAGCCCCCGACCTGCTCGGGCACGGGGAGTCGGAAAAGCCTCGCGGCGATTACTCGGTGGCCGGCTACGCCTGCGGCATGCGTGATCTACTTACGGTGCTCGGCATCGAGCGGGCGACGGTCGTCGGGCATTCACTCGGTGGCGGGGTCGCCATGCAGTTTGCCTACCAGTTCCCGGAACGCTGCGAGCGGCTGGTCCTCGTGGCTACCGGCGGGGTGGGGCCGGATCTGCACCCGGCGCTTCGGGCTGCGGCGTTGCCCGGCGCCGGGGCGGTGCTGTCTCTGATCGGCGTTCCGCCAGTGCGTCTCGCACGCTGGACCGGGCTGCGGGCGCTGCGGCTGCTGAACACCGATCTAGGCCGGGACGCCGAGGATATCCTGCATGTCTGCGACTCACTCGGGGTGCCGACGGCGCGAGCCGCCTTCCTCCGGACGCTGCGTTCCGTGGTGGACGCGCACGGGCAGGCCATCACGATGCTCGATCGCTGCTATCTGGCCGCCGGCATGCCGTCGCTGATCGTCTGGGGCGATCGGGACGCAGTGATTCCGGTCGAACACGCGCGCGTCGCGCATGCGGCGATGCCCGGAAGCCGCCTTGAGATCTTTCCCGGTGCGGGGCATTTCCCTCATCACAGCGATCCTGTGCGCTTCCGGCGGGTTTTTGAGGATTTCCTGGCCACGACCAGGCCGGCAAGCCACTCACCGCAGCAGTGGCGGATGATGCTGCGCGAGCATGGACGGGAGGTGCGAACCGCCCGGCCGGTGGAGCAGCCTGACACACCGCCCCCGCCAGCGACGGCTACCCCGGCCGCCACCGAGAACGCAGTGACCACCATGCCCCCCCGTTCGGGGGCACCCCAGGGCTGAGGCGCTCCACGCTGGGGCGCTGCGGGCGGGGAGCGGCAGGTGCCCGGCGCGCCCGTCGGTCGAGACTCGCGCGGGGGGCGGTATGCAGCCATTGCGGGTCCTGCCTGGCTGGGGGCCGCGCGCTGCGGCGAAGTTCGGGTCTATGCTCGCGTGGCCTCGGATGGACGGCTAAGCGGCGGGTCGGCGGGAAGCCCTCGGGCAGATGCGGTCTGCACTTCTCGGCTGAACCGCTCTCCCCGATGCTCTTCGACGCTCTTCGGTCGCGGGAAGTTCCCAGGGTCGGCCGAGATCCTGCCCACTCGTACCTTGTGCATGACCGCCTGTTCGGGCCAGCCGGCGTTCGGATGATGCACAGTCTTCGGCGCGGGTCTGCATTAACAGGTCGCCACCCGCTATCGTGGAGTTCAACGGGCAGGCTGGCGTCAATATGGCCTATCCTTGGTGGCGTAACACCAAAGTCCTCAAATCTCGGAGGTCGACCCTTGGCACGCCGTGCACGACTCAGCTGGCCGCAGGAACGGCGCCAGGCGAGTGAAGTGGTTGTCAGCCGGGTTGACCCCGGGCGGGGCTGGACGCTGGAGCAGGCTCGTGACCTGGTGCGACAGGGTTACTCCGTCGAGCACGTGGCGGGACGGACCGGGTTTCCGGAGCAGATGCTGAAAGTTGCCGAGGAGACCGGGGAGACCGAGGAGTCGGAGGAGGACTGAGCGGAGTCACCCACCATCCCGGCGTCAGGAAAGTGCCACGGTGAGCCATCGTCGCCACGGGTGCTGGTCGCGCGGTAATCACTTCTGTCGGCCAATCCGTTGGACCGGCCGGCGGATCTTTCGTGGCCACTCTCCGTCGATGGTTGCTATAGCTACCTGAAGCTAACCTAACTGTCGACGATATGACAGTGCGCCGGAGCCGGGTCACGCTGCGCACAACGCAATGGGCGACTTCGTTCGCTTCGTCAACCAATTCGCCTGGTGCGCAGCCTGTGCTGCTTCCGGCTCACCCGCCGGTCCAGCGCTATGCCGGTGGTCCAGAGCTATGCCGCGGCGGAACCGCTGATCCGCACCAGCCGCGCCAGATGGTCGCTGTAGACCGCGTCAAGCCCGTATCCTGCCAGACGGGTCAGCGTGCTTGTGCGCTGCGCATCCCACCCGAACGCGGCGATACCCAGATCGTGCAGAACGGCGACGATCCGCGCCCGCGGTGGTGTCCATTCCCGGGTCCGTAGGTTCAGCGCGGCCACCCCGGCGGCGTGCAGCCGTCCGCCGTATGCGCTGACCCCGCCGCCATCCATCACGGTCCGCATCGACGTGGAGTTCACCAGGCGCACATCAGGGTCCCGGTCCCGGAAGGCGGCGAGCTCCGGCAGGTACCCGCACAGCCACAGCCGCCGGGCCGCCGGAGGGCCGCCCGCCTGCCTGGTGACGGCGACCACGGCGGCCGCCGTGGCCGCCCAGCCGCCGGGCGGACCCTTCAGATCCAGGCTGAACTCGAACGACGTGCCCAGTTCCGCGTAGAACGCGGTCAGCGTCGGCACCCAGCCGGGCAGCCGGTCGGCGCTCAGATCACCGATCCGTCGCCGCCGGCCGGGCGGTCCGAGCACCCCGTCGTGGTGCAGCACCGGCACCCCGTCCGCGGTCAGCCAGGCGTCCGACTCCAACCCGCTTGCCCCGCCGGCCAACGCGCGCCGGAACGCGGGCAGGGTGTTCTCCCGTTGGTACGGGGCCGGCGCCCCGCGGTGCGCGAAGCCGATCACCGGCCGCCACTCATTTCCGTCATCCGAATATCAGGACCGTCCGGTGAAACTCCGCGGGTACCGCATGGGGGCCTCAGGAGGTTCGCGGGGGACCTCAGGAGGTGAAGGAGCGCAGCGCCACCTCGTGCAGGTGGCCGTTCGTCGTCAGTACGGTGCCGTGCCCCGGGCCCCGCCGGCCGGTCAGGTCGGTGAACCGGCCGCCGGCCTCCTCGACGATGACCTGCAGCGCCGCCATGTCCCACAGGGACACCTCGGGCTCGCAGGCCAGGTCCACGGCGCCTTCGGCGACCATCATGTGCGACCAGAAGTCGCCGTAGCCCCGGGTCCGCCAGACCTGGTCGGCCAGGTGCAGGAACTGATCGAGCCGGTCCGCGGTCCGCCAGCCCTCCACCGAGGCGAAGGACAGGAACGCGTCGCCCAGCCGGCTGACCGAGGAGACCTTGAGCGCCCGGGTGTCGCCGGTGGCGTCCCGGGTGAACGCGCCGGTGCCCCGGGCCCCCCACCAGCGTCGGCCCATCGCGGGCGCGCTGGCCACCCCGACGACCATCTCGCCGTCCACCTCGAGGCCGAGCAGAGTGCCCCAGACCGGCACGCCACGCACGAAGTTCTTCGTCCCGTCGACGGGGTCGAGGATCCAGCGCCGCTGGGCGCCCGCACCGACGAGTCCCTCCTCCTCGCCGAGGACGGCGTCCCCCGGCCGGGCGACGGCGAGCCGCTCGCGGATCATGGATTCGACGGCGGTGTCGGCGTCGGAGACCGGCGTGTTGTCCGGCTTGGATTCGACGTGCAGATCAACGGCTTGGAAGCGGGAAAGAGTAATCCGATCGGCGGCGTCCGCAAGACTCAGCGCGAGCGCGAGATCGTCGGCGACGGGGACGGCGTCGGTGTCCTCGGTCGATTCGATGCCCACGGAGGTGGGGTTAGGCGGGGTCACGCTTGCGAGACTACGAGTCGAGCCCACTCACGCGTCGGTCACGCGGACGGTGGGCCCCACGTGGCGGGAAGAGTGTGACCAATCTCCCGATGCACATTCTCAAAGTGGGGTTCCACGCGCGGCCAACAACCGGCGAAGGCTCGCGAGCCGCGCAGCGTCAGCGTCACCGGTGCGCACCGCGGAATCCAGGGCGCAGTCGGGCGACGGCGCGAGATGCTCGCAGCCGGGCTGGCAGCGCTCGGCCGCGGCGGCGATGTCGGAGAAGGCGCGCAGCACCCGGTTCGGCGTCACCGCGCCGAGGCCGAACGACCGCACCCCCGGTGTGTCGATCACGGTCCCGCCCTGGGGGAGCAGCAGCGCCACAGCTGCGGACGACGTGTGCCGCCCGCGGCCCGTCACGGCGTTGACCTCGCCGATCGCCCGGTCCGCGGCCGGCACCAGCCGGTTGACCAGACTGGACTTGCCGACCCCGCTGTGGCCGAAGAACACACTGACCCGGTCGGTCAGCAGCGCCAGCAGCGGGTCGAGGTCGCTGTCTGGACGGGTCGTCAGCACCGGGAATCCCAGCGGCCGGTACAACTCGATCAGCGACGCGGGATCGGCCAGGTCGGTCTTGGTCAGGCACAGCAGCGGGGACAGCCCGCCGTCGTAAGCGGCGACCAGGCAGCGGTCGATCAGGCCCGGCCGAGGCGCCGGATCGGTCACCGAACAGACAATCACCAGGATGTTGGCGTTCGCGACGATCGGCCGCTCCGCGGGGTCGCTGTCGTCGGGGGTGCGCCGTAGGACGCTCGTGCGCTCCTCGCGGCGCACCAGCCGGGCCAGCGCCCCGGACGTCCCCGAGACGTCGCCGACCAGCGCGACCCGGTCCCCGACGACCACCGACGTGCGGCGCATCGACCCGCCGCGCACGGCGGCGACCAGCCGCTGCGGCGTCGGGTCCGGCCGGCAGGTGTAGCGGCCACGGTCGACCCCGACCACCACCGCCGACACCGCCTCGGCATGATCGGGCCGGTCCCGGGTCCGGGGGCGCGAGCTGCGCCCCGGTCGCACCCGGATGTCGTCCTCGTCCAGTTCGCGGGCCATCGGCTAGCCCACGACCCGCGACACCGCGTCGTTCATCCGGCCACCCGTGCCACTCGCCCCGCCACCCGTGCCACTCATCCGGCCAGCATCGCCGTCCACATGCGGGGGAAGTCCGGCACCGTCTTGCCGGTCGTCGCGATGTCGTCGATGACGATCCCCGGCACGACCAGGCCCACCACCGCGTACGCCATGGCCAGGCGGTGGTCGGCGCGCGGGTCGAGCCGCGCGCCGCGCAGGGGCGCCGGCTCGATCGCCAACCCGTCGTCGGTCACCGTGATCCGCGCACCGAGGCGGCCGAGCTCCTGGGCGAGGGCGACGAGCCGGTCGGTCTCCTGCAGGCGCAGGTGCCCGATGCCGCGCAGGCGGGAAGGCGAGTCGGCGAGGGCGGCGAGCGCGGTCAGGACGGGCGCGGCCTCGCCGAAGTCGCCGAGGTCGACGTCGATTCCGTGGATCCCGCCGCCGCCGCTGACCGCCAGGCCCGCCGCGGTGCGCTCGGTGACGGCTCCCATCGCCGCCAGCAGCGTGGGGAGCATCCGACCGGGCTGCTCGGTCGCCTCGGGCCAGTCCGGCACCACCACCCGCCCCCCGGTGGCGAGCGCCGCCGCGAGGAAGGCCGCAGCGCTGTTCATGTCCGGCTCGATGGCCCGGTCGGCGGCGGTGAGCTCGCCAGGCTCGACCCGCCAGCGCCGGCTGCCGTCGGTGTCGGGCGGCGCGACCTGGACCACCGCGCCGGCCGCGCGCAGGTCGGCGACCGTCATGTCCAGGTAGGGGCCCGACGGCAGGCGCGCCCCGCGGTGGATCACCGTGACCCCGGCGTCGTAGCGGGGGGCGGCCAGCAGCAGTCCGGAGACGAGCTGGCTGGAGTCGGAGGCGTCGACGATGACCTCGCCACCGGGCAGCCGGCCGCGGCCGCGCACGGTGAAGGGCATCCGGTCCCCGTCGATGTCGGCGCCGAGCCGGCGCAGCGCGCCGAGCAGCGGGGTGAGCGGCCGGTCGCGCATGCGGGCGTCGCCGTCGAACTCGACGTCGCCCTCGCGCAGGGTGGCCAGGGCCGGGGTGAACCGGGCGACTGTGCCCGCGTTGCCGCACTCGGCCCGCGCGCCGGTGGCGACCCGCGGGGACGGCGCGGGCCGCACCACCCAGTCCGGGCCGTCGGTACTGACCTCAGCACCCAGCGTGCGCAGCACGCCGGCCATCAGCAGGGTGTCCCGCGAGCGCAGGGCGCCGCGCAGCCGGGACGGCCCGTTCGCCAGGGCAGCGAGAACAAGCGCCCGGTTCGTGCCGGACTTCGCGCCCGGTACCGGAACGACGGCCGTCACGGGGCGCTGCGCGGTCGGGGCTGGCCACGGGTCGGACTGCGTGCCCGTGGCCTCGGCGCCGGTCAGGATGCTCACCATGACAGCATGCCGGATGGGTGGCCGCCCTCGGCGTGTCCGTACCGTACGGGTCGGTGAAACGGGTGCTCCATGACTACCCGGGTGCTCCATGACTACCCGGCGTTCGGCGCCACCGAGCTGGCCGCGCTGGTCAGCGCCGGGCTGATCGCCCCGTCGGCCCCGGTCGAGGCGGCCCTGGCCCGGCTGCGGCAGACCGATGGCGTGTTGCGGGCCTTCACCGCCTGCTGGCCGGCCTGGGCCGCGCACCGGGCCGGCGTGGTCGGCCGGGCGCTCGCCCGCGGCGCACAGCTGCCGCTGGCCGGCGTGCCGATCGCGGTCAAGGCGGGCAGCGGCGTCACGGCACCCACGACCCGCCGGCTGCTCGCCGCGGGGGCCATCGTGATCGGGACGACGGCGGTGCCGGTCGCCGCGGCGCATCCCTGGCAGACCTGGGGCCACACCGCCCGTGGCCCGACGGCGAACCCGTGGCGACCCGATCGGGTGCCCGGTGGCTCGTCGGCCGGCTCGGCGGTCGCCGTCGCCAGCGGGGTCGTACCCCTCGCGACCGCCGGCGACGGCGCCGGCTCCACCCGCATCCCCGCGGCCTGGTGCGGGGTGGTCGGTCTCAAGCCGACCAGCGGCCGCTTCCCCGGCCCCGACCGCGCCGGCCTGACCGTCCCCGGACCGATCGTCCGCCGCGCCGTCGACGCCGCCGCCTGGTGGGCGGTCGTCGCAGGCGCCCGCGAGTTGCCACCGGCGCTGCCTCCCGAGGGAGGGCCGGCTGGTGAGGGAC
>NZ_JAMPTM010000277.1 GCF_025403375.1 Frankia gtarii | reverse complement strand
GGAATGCGCGGCCGCGACGGCGGCGGGGCTCGCCACGCTGGCCGCCATGCTGGGCGCCGCGGCGCCCAGCGGGACGCGGGCACCGTCCTCCATCATCACTGTCCGTAGCGAAAAGCGGAGGGGGATGGTGGGGAGCTCAGCTACCCGGAAGGGGCCCGTAAGTGCCGGATGCGGCGGGATCCCGCCACCGACGGCGTTCTCGGTGCCGCCCGCCGCCGCGGATCCGACCGCGGCGGCGGCCTCCTCGGCCACCCGGGACGGCAGACTGCGCGAACCGATCAACCTTTTCTCGATCCCGCTCATCATCAGCATTCCAGCCATGACGAGAAGCGGAAATCCAAGCACCATCAGCAGGACGGGTGGTGTGAGACTCACCGAAAAACCCCCAGGCCGACTTACAGATCCGATCGACGCCGCCGGCGCCGTACCGTATGCCTTCCCCCCGACTCCGGTTGCTCACATCTCCAGCGCCCATCTCACCCGACTCGGGTATCCCCCAGGACGGGGTGGAAGGTCACCGATCTGTCCACCCCCGGTACTGTTCCCGCGGGCGGTTCGCTCGTACGCTTCGAGCAATATGTCTGTGCGGCCCGTACCGTTGCCCGCCTACAGCGGCCGTCCCCTGGTCGGTGATGCGGACCTGCTGGCGCGGCTCCACCTGCTCACCGAGCAGGTCGACTACGCCATTGCCGAGATCGTCCTGTGCCGCGCCGCCTACCGGCGGGCCTGCGAGGAGGAGGCCCACTGGCAGTGGTCGCCGTCCGGGGTCGAGGCGCTGAGCCGGCCGCCCGTCGCCGAGGCACTCGCCCGGCAGCTCGCCGCGGTCGAGCGGCTGCGGCTGTGGGCCCAGGAGTTGCACTGGTTGCAGGAGCAGGCCCGGCTGCGCGGCCTGCTGCGCTGAGCTGCGACCTCAGCCGGACAGCGACGCAGGCCGGTCCAGGGTCTCGAACAGCCGGCGGCCGAGGTTCGCCGCGGCTACGTTGCCGCGATGCAGGTACCGGGTGATGCCGGCCTCCATGCTCTCCGCGGCGTCGTCCTTGCGCCCGGCCCGGTACAGCACCTCCGCTCGGGAAAGCAGCGCGTGGCCCTGCCCGTCGACGTCGTCGGTGCGCCCGGTGAGGTCGACGGCGGTGTCGGCGAAGCGCAGCGCCTCCGCGTCCCGGCCGCGCAGGGACAGCAGCCTGGCGTGCACCCCGCACCAGCCGGCCTGGGCGGGTAGCTGGTCGGCGGCGGCGGCGTCCCGGCAGCGGGTGACGTACTTGCCGGCGTCGTCCACCTTGCCCAGGCGCACCAGCACGTCGGCCAGCGCAGCCGCGCGGTTGGCCAGCAGCGCCCGTTCCCCCATCCGGGACAGGGCTCGGCAGCTGCGGCGCAGCTCCCGCTCGGCGACGGTCAGCTCGTCGGCGAGAAGCGCCACCCGGGCGACGACGAACCCGCCGTGGAACGGGTCGGTCCGCGGCGCCCGCAGGTCGTGGACGATCTCCTCGGCGGCCTTGAGATGGATGCGCGCACCCTCCAGGTCACCCGACATCGCGGTGAGGACGGCGAGCTGGGCGAGTAGGGCGCGGCGCAGGGCCCGGTCGTCCCCGGCCGCGTCGAGGGCATCGCCGGCGCGGGCCAGGCTGCTGGCGACCGGCCGCGGCCCCCAGCTCATGAGCAGCGTGAGTTCGCGGCGCAGCGACTGCGCGGCCCGCGGCACGCCGGACTCCTCGGCGTGACGCACGGCGTTCACCATCGCCTGCTCGGCCGCGGTGAGCTGGCCGGCGGCCAGGTAGGCGTTGGCCTGGCTGCGGCAGGCCAACGCCGCTCCGACGTCGTCGCCCGAACGGACGAAGTTGGCCAGCGACGCGGCGGCCTCGGTCAGGGTGGTGGCGATCAGGCCCTCCGGGTCGGTGGAGAACAACACCCGCAGGTGGGCGAGCCGGGCGTGCGCCCGCAGCCCCTCCTCGCCGGCGCGCCGGGCCCGCTCGGTGACCTGACGCAGGATGCGCTCGGCGTCGGAGAAGCGGCCGAAGGAGTACAGCGCCCAGCCGAGGTCGATCTCGGCGCGCAGCCGCAGCGGGTCGGTCTCGGGCAGCAGGGTGATGGCCCGCTTGAGCAGCTGGGCGGCGCTCGTCTCGTCGCCCTGGCGCACCCGGTCGGCGGCCTCGATGAGGCAGGTCGCCGCGGACCGGCCCAGCTCGACGGTCTCCGCGTCGCGCTGGCCGATCTCCACCCGGTAGCGGAACGCCTGCTCCAGGTGGTAGCCGACGAGCTCGTCGTGCTCGCCCGGACCGCCGACGAGGCGGGCCTGCAGCCAGTGGGCGAACTGCTGGTGCAGGTCGGCCCGGCGCCGCTTCGAGGTGGACTCGTAGGCGCAGTCGCGCAGCAGCACGTGCAGGAACCGGAACGCCTCGACGCCCGGCAGGTCCGAGCGGTCGGGGTGGACCAGCTCCTTGCGGACCAGGTTCAGGCAGTGCACGGTTACCATCGACTGCTCGGCCGGGTCGGACAGGTCGATGACGGCGTCGAGGTAGAAGCGTTCCCCGACGACGGCCGCGCGTTCGAGGACGCGGCGTTCGGGCGGGTCGAGGCGGTCGAGGCGGGCGGCGAGCAGCGAGGAGATCGTCGGCGGCACCGTCACGTTGCGCAGGCTGCCGGTGGCGATCCAGCGGCTGCCCTCCCGGCGCAACAGCCCGTCGTCGACGAGGGCGGCGACCATCTGCTCGACGAACAGCGGGTTGCCCGCGGCGGAGGTGGTGATCCGGGTGACCAGCGCCGGGTCGAGGTCGTCGGAGCCCATGAGGCTGCGGATCAGGCGCTGGCAGCGGGCCTCCGTCAGCGGCGCGAGCAGCATCGAGGTGGCGTTGAACTTGCCGCCACCCCAGTCGCGGCGGTCCTCCAGCAGCTCCTGGCGGGCCAGGCAGAGCAGCATGATCGGCGCGTCACGGGACCAGTCGGCGATGTTCTCGATCAGGTCGAGCAGCGTCGGCTCGGCCCAGTGCACGTCGTCGAACCACAGGATCAGCGGCCGGCGCGCGGCCAGGGCCTGGAAGAACGACCGGACCGCCCAGAAGCTCTCCTGCGGGCCCTGCTCGGCGCCGCCGAGCCCCACCAGCGGGGCGAGCGCCTCGACGATCTCGGCGGCCTGGCCGACGCCGTCGAGCAGCTCGCGCAGCCGGCGCCGGCCGTCCGGAGCGCTCTCGTCGGCGGTCAGCCCGGTGGCCTGGCGCACCATCTCCATCAGCGGCCAGTAGGCGATGCCCTCGCCGTAGGACAGGCAGCGACCGGTGAGCACCGTGGCCCGGGTGGTCATGGACGTGCAGAACTCGCCGACCATCCGGGACTTGCCGATACCGGCCGAGCCGAGCACGGTGAACAGGTGGCAGGTGCGCTCGTCGATGACCGCCTCGAACGCGTCCTGCAGGCGGCGGCGCTCCCGGTTGCGGCCGATCACGGGCGCGGTGAAGCCGTGGATCGGCGCCCGGCTGCCCGGGCCCGCCGTCGGGTCCACGAGGCCCGTCAGCTGGTGTACCCGCAGGGGGTCGCGTTTGCCCTGCACGACCAGCGGGTCCAGCGGGGTCGCCGTGACGCTGTGGCGGATGAACCGGTGCGTGGTGTCGCCGATGAGGATCTCGTCGGGTGGCGCGGCGCTCTCCAGGCGGGCGGCGACGTTGACCGCGTCGCCGGTGACGCCGCCGCCGGCGACGGTGACCTCCCCGGTGTTGATCCCGATCCGTACCCGCAGTCGCAGACCCCACTTCTCCTGCAGGTCGGCGTTGAGCGCCGCCATCGCGGCCCGGATGTCCAGCGCCGAGCGCACCGCGCGCAGCGCGTCGTCCTCGTGCAGCACGGGAATGCCGAAGACGGCGAAGACGGCGTCGCCGATGAACTTCTCGACCGAGCCGCCGTGGGTGTAGATCACTTCCCGCACCGTGGTGAAGAACCGCCACATGACCTGCTGCAGCGGTTCGGAGTCGATCTTCTCGCCGATGTCCGTCGACCGGGCGATGTCCACGAACATGATCGTTACTGTCTTGCGCGCGCCGCTTCCCGCGGTGGGCAGGGGATTCCCACACTCGGAGCAGAAGCGCGCCCGCTCCGGGTTGTCCTCCGCGCAAGTCGGGCACGGCACCATGTGCCGGATGGTAGGCCGATCTCGGGTCGGTGCGGTGGGGGATGCGCCTACCCGACGCGTCGGAGGTGATCCGTCCCACACCGGTGCCACGTTTGTGTCCCGTCCGTGCGGTGGCGCCGTGAAGCGCGGTGGTCGGTTGTGGCCGCCGGTCGGCGGTCGCGGCGCCTCGATCATGACGGCAGGTCCCGTCGCACCGCGAACAGCCCCGCCGTCACGGCCAGTGATCCCCAGCAGACCGCGCTCGCCAGGGATGTGACCTCGAGTTCGGACGTCGGCCAGGCCAGCACGCCCAGGGGGGCGGTGACCGGTCCGCGGAAGCGGGTCGCATCCGGGAACAGTTCGACCATGCCGCAGCCGCCCAGGGCGAGCAGCGCGCCCGTCGGACCGCGCAGCAGCGTGCCGACCCCCACGCCGACCGCGCCCGCCGCCCACACGGTGACGGCGACCACGGCGTAGGCCCCGGCGACGTCGGCCGGGCGGTCCAGGTGCATGCCGGGTCCGCCGTAGCGGACCACCCCGACGACGAGCCAGGCGGCGAACAACACCGCGCTGAGCGTGACGCCGACCGCGGCGACGGTGATGCCCTGGGCAATCGTGATCCGGCGGCGACCCGGCACGGCGAGAAAAGCCAGCACCGCCGTCCGGTAGCGGTAATCCTGTGCCACAACAAGGACACCGAAGGCCATTGTGAAGTAGCCGGTGAACAACCCCGAGCGCGATCGCAGCCCGTCCCAGCTCGCCGCCGCGTCCTGGCCGGCCCACAGCATCAGCGGCACGTGCAGGATCAGAATCCCCGCCAGAGCGACCGGCTGCCAGCGACTACTGGCGATCTTGAACAGCTCGGTGCGTACCAGGACGCCCACACCGGCCTGCCGTCCGGTCATCTCAGCCGGCGCCCAGGGGCGTCGACGCCCGGCTGGGGCGGCCCCACCGGGCTGGCCCCCGGTTCATCGTCCGGCGCGCCGACGTGGGGACGGGTCAGCGCGAAGTAGACCTCCTCCAGGTCCGGGCCGTGTGTGTGCAGCTCGACAAGTGCGATCCCGTGCTGCGCCGCGACCTGGCCGACCTGCTCCGCCGTCCCGGCCGGCAGCCGCAGCCCGTCGTGCCCCGCGCCGGTCGGGACCAGGCCCTGGGCCGCGAGCAGGCCTGCGAGCCGTGCCGCGGCTGGGGTGCGCACCTCGACGTGGCCGCAGCCCAGGCGGTCCGCGGGCGCGTCGAGGACGACGCGACCCCCGCTGATGATGACCACGTGGTCGACGGTCTGGGCGACCTCGGCGAGGACATGGCTGGACAGCAGCGCGGTGCGGCCCTGGGCTGCCCACGAGCGCAGGAACGCCCGCAGCCACTGGATACCCTCCGGATCGAGGCCGCCGGTCGGTTCGTCGAGGACGAGCAGCGCCGGGTCACCGAGCAAAGCCGCGGCGAGCGTCAGGCGCCCCCGCATGCCGAGAGAGAACCCGCCGGTCAGGCGGTCCCCGGCGGCGGCGAGCCCGACGGTCGCGAGCACCTCGTCCACCCGGCGGCGTCCGACGCCCAGCGGCAGCGCCAGGGCGCGCAGGTGGTCGCGGGCGCTGCGGCCAGGATGGGATCCGGTCTCCAGCACCGCGCCGACCTGATGGGCCGGGTGATCAAGCTCGCGGTAGCCACGGCCGAACACGAGGGCCGCTCCGGAGCTCGGCGTCACGAGGCCGAGCAGGGCGCGCAGCGTCGTGGTCTTCCCGGAGCCGTTCGGACCGAGGAAACCGGTGATCTCGCCCTCGCGGACCGCAAAGCTGATCTCCCGAACGGCGTGGTGAGACCCGTATCGCTTGCTCAGGCGGTCGACGTGGACGACGGCGGTGACGGGAACCTCCCGGCGATGGTCCGATCCGACAGCTTCTACGGTAACGTCCCGCAGTTTGCTGTCTACTGTGGGGCTACACCGGATTCGGGCGCTCTGGATTCGGGCGCTCTGGATTCGGGCTCGGGCGGTCCGTGCCGCCGGATCGACGCCAGCAGCTCGACGAGCTGGGTCCGCTGCGCCGCGGTGAAATGCCGGGTGAAATCAGCCACCGTCTCCGCCCGCCGTCGACGGCCGACGGTGAGCGCCTGCCGGCCGGCCGGGGTGAGCGCCAGCAGCACCGCGCGCCGGTCGTTGGGATGTGAACGACGCGCCACCAGGCCGTCTGATTCCAGGCTGTCGACCGTCTCGGTCATCGTCCGGGGCACGACCGCGACCGCTTCGGCGAGGTCGCGCAGCCGGCAGGGCCCGATGTCCGCGAGCAGTTGCAGGACCTTGAACCGGCGCAGGGTCAGCCCGACGCTCGCCCGCAACGCCTCGTCGACCGCGATCCGCACCTGGTGGCCGGCGGCGAGCAGCACGTTCACGACCTCGTCGCCGGTGTCCGGTGGCGGCATCCGAGTGGTCTCCTCGTCTACGGTGATGGTGAGGTTATCTTAGGACGGTACTCCTCATAGTGAGGGTGCCTCGCCAACTAAGGAGTCCCCCGTGGATGCTCTCGCCTGCCTCATGACGCGCCGCACCGCGACCCGACTCGTCGAACCCGGACCGACGACGGAGCAGCTCGCCGTCATCCTCGGCGCCGCCACCACGGCACCCGACCACAAGATGCTGCGGCCGTGGCGGTTCGTCGTCGTACGTGGCGAGGCGCGGGCCACCCTCGCCACCGCCATCGCCGAGGCGGCGCAGGCCGTCGGCACCCTGCCCGAGCCGGTCGTGCGTAAGGCCGCCGGCAAGGCCACCCGCTCCCCGGCGCTCATCGCCGTCGTCGCCGCCCGCGTCGAGTCGAAGGTGCCGGTCGGCGAGCAGGACGCCTCCGCCGCCGCGGCGGCGCAGAACATCTGCCTGGCCGCCCACGCCCTCGGCCTGGCCTCGGCCTGGAAGTCGGTGCCGCTGCTGGACAGCGCGCAGGTCCGCGCGGCCTTCGGTCTGGCCGACGGCGAGGAGCTGGTCGGCTGGGTCGAGCTCGGCACACAGGCCCAGGGCATGCCGTTGCCGCCCCGGCCCGCGGTCCCGCTCGACCAGGTCGCCGCCGAGCTGGCGGTCGACGGCACCCTGCGGCCCGTCGCCGCGGTCGTCCCGGACCAGCTGTCGGCGTCCGCCGCGGCGGCGCAGCCCATCGGTTCCGCGCGCTCGGGCCCGGTCGGCTAGGTGGCCGTGATCCGCGTGCGACGCACCGCCGACGTGCTCGCATGTCATTGGGTCTCTCTCGTGCCTTTATCGCCGGCACTGGCGGGTGCGGTGCTCGTGTTGTTCATCCGTGATGCGAATGTGGTCGAGTCGATGCACAGCGTCGCCCAACAGGTTCCCACGCCACCGGGAACGAGCCCGGACGGTCCAGTTCCCGGTAAGTTGCCCCGCCGCGAGCGGAAGGCTACCTAAGCTGGACCGGGGGCCTTGGTCGGCCGGGCCCGAAACCGGGTATGACTCGGCTCCCGACCTGCGACGGGAGGTTCGCCGTGAGTGGTGCGCAGGCACCGGGACGTCACGGGTCCGCCCGCTTGCGTCCGAAGCACGGCCGGCTGCTACCCACCCGTTCGGGCCCGGGGCGGCTCGGCCTGGCGATGACGAGCGGCCTACTGCTCGCGGTCCTGGCCGGCTGCTCGGAGTCCGGTTCGTCGGGTGAGAACGTGGCCGCCCAGTCGAACACCTCGATCGCCGCCAGCCCCTTCCCCTCAGGTCAGGGCGCGCCGGCTTCGCCCACCGTGACCCCGCCGGCCGCCGCAGGCGCCACCGACGCGGCGAGCGCCGCGCCGGACGGTGCCACGGCTGGGAGCGGCTCGGCGGGCTCCCCCGGGTCGCCGAACTCTCCGGGGCCGAACTCCCCGGGGCCAGCGGGCGCTTCGGGTCCGGCCGCGGCGGGTGCAGGCGCGGCGCAGTCCGCTCCCGGGGCGAGCCCCGCGGCTGGCGCGGCCGGTGGGGGCGGCGGAGCTGGTGGAGGTGCCGCGGCCACGGCAGTGCCGACGCCGCAGCCGTCGGCGGTGTTCCTCGGCGAGGCGTGCGCGCCTGGCCGGAACAAGGCCCCGGCAACGGCCGTCAACGGCCTGGCGCTGTTCTGCGTTCCGGATGACGGGGGTGGGTCCGCCGCCGGCGGTCGGTGGTCCACCGAGCCGCCGACGTCCTCCGCGCAGTCGCCGCCGGAGGAGGGTGGGTCGTGCGAGCCGGCGGACGTCGGCCGGGTCCTGCGGGACTCAGCCGGGCGGCCGGTGTCCTGCCTGCGGGACCCCAACGGCATGTTGAGCTGGTCGGACGTCTCCTGAACGAGGCTGACCCCGGCCAGCTCGGGCTCAGCTCCGGCGGCGGACCCGGCGGGTGGTGACGGCCTCCGCGAGCGACCATGCGCCCGGCAGCACGAGCGCGCCGAACACCGTCGCCCACGCCCAGGGGTGGTCGGCGAGGTAGGGAACGGCGTCGTCGCTCAGCCAGCTGAACAGCGGGTCGTGCAGCACCGGAAACGCTCCGGCGGCCGCAATCACGGCGATGAGGCCGGCGGCGAGCACGGCCAGGCCGCCGGGCACCCGTCGCCAGCTGGTCAGTCCGATCATCAGCAGTCCGAGCAGGGCCCCGAGGATGCC
>NZ_JAMPTM010000276.1 GCF_025403375.1 Frankia gtarii | reverse complement strand
GTCCCGGACCGTGGTGCGCAGCGGAGTCTCCCGGATGAGAAGGATGACGGCCGCCGCCACGACGATGAGGGGGACCGCGCTGAGGAAGGCGTCGGGAATCGCCGTTGCATAGGCGTGGCGGACGACGGCGGCCATCGCAGCGCCGAGAGTGTCGAGATCGGGGATGTCCCGGCCGTCGCCCAGCGAGTTCGCCGGCAGGCCGTGGGATGCCAGTCCGGCGGCGGTGAGGTCGGTGACCCGATGCGCGGTCAGCGCGCCGAGCACGGCGACGCCGGCCGTCCCGCCGAGGCTGCGGATGAACTGCACGGTCGCGCTCGCGGCTCCGAGATCGCGCGGCGAGGCCGTGTTCTGGCCGATCACGATCAGGTTCTGCTGGACCATGCCCAGGCCGAGACCGACCGGCACCATGGCAAGGCCGACGAGTACCGGCGTCGTCCTCGGGCCGATCAGGCCGAGCAGCAGCAGGCCGCTGATCACGAGGACGGAGCCGAGGACGAGGAAGCGCTTCCAGCGCCCGGTCCGCGAGATGATCCTGCCGACGTGAATCGAGGCGTAGGCCATCGCGCCGACGAGGGGAACCGCGAGCAGCCCGGAGATCACCGGGGACCGGCCCTGCCCGAGCTGGAAGTACTGGCTGAGCATGACCGGGGTCGAGAACATCACGGTCCCGACGCAGAACGCCGCGATCACGGCGAGCACCAGGGTGCGGTCGCGGAACAGGTTGGGCGGGATCATCGGCTCGCGGACCCGGAACTCGACCACCACCGCGCCGACCAGCAGCAGCAGACCGGCGCCGACCAGCCCGCCGGTCTGCGCCGACGCCCAGCCGAAGGCGTCCCCGGCCAGCGAGATCCAGACCAGCAGGCAGCTCGCGCCGCCGGAGATCAGCAGGGCGCCGGCATAATCGATGGAGACCTCGCGGCCTCCGGCGGGCAGCCGCAGCGTGCGCTGGATCAGCACCGCGGCGGCCGCCGCGATCGGCAGGCCCAGGTAGAAGCACCAGCGCCAGCCCAGCCAGGGGGTGTCGACGACGAGTCCGCCGATGAGGGGCCCGGTGACCGTCGCCACCGCGAAGGTCGCCCCGACGTATCCGTTGTACCTGCCCCGATCCCGGGCCGGGATGATCGCGCCCATCGCCACCTGGACCAGGGCGGACATCCCGCCGCTGCCGATGCCCTGGACGAACCGGCAGGCGATCAGCATCCCGGGGGAGCTGGCCAGCCCCGCGAGCACGGAGCCGAGGACGAAGATCCCCAGGGCCGACTGGACCAGCCGCTTCTTGTCGACCAGGTCCGCGAGCTTGCCCCAGATCGGCATGCTGGCCGTCATCGCGAGCAGGTTGGCGGTGACGACCCAGGTGTAGCCGGTGGCGCTGCCGTGCAGGTCGGACATGATGGTCGGCAGCGCGTTCGTCACGATCGTGGACGACAGCATCGAGACGAAGAGCCCGAGCAGGAGACCGGAGATGGCCCGCATCGTCTGCCGGTGGGTGATGGCGGGCGGGGCGGACGGTCCCGGCTGGGCGGCGCCCGCGTGGCGGGTCGTGATCGTTGCCGTGGCGATCCACCCCTTGCGTGACATCGGCCGACCCGGCTGTGGCCGATACACATCAAAACACGGCGGCCTCGCCACGAGGACGAATCCCACCCATTGATCACGACTCGATACGCGCCCTAATACACGTCGCGGACGTAGCGGTTGCTGGCCGCGAGGTCCTTCAGGTAGGCGGTGGCGTCGTCGTGGTTCATGGTGCCGTGATGGGCGACGACGTCGTGCAGGGCCTGGTGGACGTCTTTGGCCATGCGGGTGGCGTCGCCGCAGACGTAGACGTGGGCCCCTCGGCTGATCCAGTCCCAGACGTGCGCGCCGCGTTCGCGGATGCGGTCCTGCACGTAGATCTTGGCGCGCTGGTCGCGGGAGAACGCGACGTCCAGTCGCGCGAGAGCGCCGTCCTGGTAGAGGGTATTGAGCTCGTCGCGGTAGTAGAAGTCGGTGGCATACCGCTGCTCGCCGAAGAACAGCCAGTTCTGTGCGGGGTGCGCGCGGGCGCGGCGTTCCTCGAGGAAGCCGAGGAACGGGGCGAGTCCGGTGCCGGGTCCGATCATGATCATGGAGGTGGTCGGGTCGTCGGGCGGTCGGAAGTGCGCGGTCGGGTGCACCGCGACGGGCAGCGGCGTGTCGGGCGGGGAGTCGGCCAGGTGGGCGGAGCAGACCCCGGTGCGTCGCCTGCCGTCGGGGTTGTCGTAGCGGACGACGGAGACCAGGATCCGTGCCCGGGTGCTGTCGACGAGCGGGCTGGAGGAGATCGAGTAGCGCCGCGGCCGCAGGCGGGTGAGGGTGTCGGCCCAGTCCTGGGCGCTGGCCGAGACGGCGAACTCGCCGATGACGTCGATGGCCTGGCGACCCCACAGCCATGCGTCGAGTTCGATGCGGCCGGTGGCGCGCAGTAGTTGCCGCAGTCCACGGTCGTGGCTGCGGTCGGCGACGAACCGCAGCAGGCCGTTGGCGGGCGCGGCGATTTCCAGGTGCTCCCGGAGCGCGTCGGCGAAGGGAATCTGCCCGGCGGTCGGGATGTCGACGATCTCCTCGGCGTCGATTCCGGTGACGGCGAGCCATTCGGCGACCAGGCCGGCGTCGTTGGTCGGCCTGACGGCCAGGGAGTCGCCGGCCTGGTAGGTGATCCCGGTGCCGGACAGGTCGATCGTGAACTCACGCACCTCCTTGGTCGCGCCGGGCTGGCTGAGCAGCCGGTTGCCGGCCAGCGTGGCGGGGCGGAACTCGGTCCGGGCGACCGGGGCCGGCGTGGTCGGCGGCACGGGCACGGCCGTGGGGACGGGCCCGGCGGACGGAGTGGGCACGGCCGACGGAGTGGGCACGGCCGACGCGCCGGCGGTGGCGGGCTGCTGGGCGACGGCGGCGGTGACCCGGTCAAGCCAGGCGGCGGCGTCGGTCTCGTAGTCGGGCTCGCAGTCGACCCGGGGCAGAAGCCGGGTGGCGCCGAGGTGCGCGAACCGCTCGTCGAGGCGCCGGCCGTGGCCGCAGAAGTCGCTGTAGCTGGAGTCGCCGAGAGCGAGCACGGCGTAGCGGACGTCCTGGAGTGCGGCATCGTCGGCGACGAGGGTGTCGAGGAACCCGGCGCCGTTGTCGGGTGCCTCGCCGTCGCCGAAGGTGCTGGTTATCAACAGCAGATCGACATGGGTGGGCAGGGCCCGGCCGGCATAGTCGCCCATCCGATGCAGGGCCACCGGGCCGTGGCGCTCGGTGAGGTGCTGGGCGGCGCGCAGGGCGAGGTCTTCGGCGTTGCCGGTCTGCGAGGCCCACAGGATGAGCACCCCCCGCCCGCTGCCGGCGGAGCCGCCGTGGGTCGACGCGCCTGGCGGCGCGGCGGTGTGGGCGCCGGCGCCGGGGTGATCGGGCCCGTCGGGCGCGGCGGTGTGGCGCGAGTACAGGCCGGCGAGCGCACCGTTGATCCACGCCGCCCGGTCGGGGTCCAGCGGAGCGTGCGTCGGCAGCACCGGCACCGCCGCCCCTGTCGACGAGGCCGGCTGGAACTGCGGGTCGGCGGCGAGCCCGGCGAGGAAACCGGCCATGTATCGGCGCTCGTCCTCGGTCAGGACCGGAGGGCGGAGCTGGCTGATCCCGAGAGCTTCGGCCAGTCCCGGCGCGGTGGCGGCGGCTCGCGTGGCCTCGCCGCTGCCGGCGGGGCTCGGCGCGGCAGCGATCCTGGTGAGCGTGACGGCGCAGACCTTGAACTCGGGCTGGTAGGAGATGGGGTCGACGGCGTCGTTGGTGACGGCGTTGATCGACAGGTATTCGCCGAACAGGTCGTTCCAGTGGAACGGGGCGAAGCAGCAGCCGGGCAGCACCCGTTCGGTGACCACGGCCGGCAGGACCGCGCGGCCGCGGCGAGAGGCTACTTCGACCAGGTCGCCGTCGGCGATGCACAGGCGGGTGGCGTCGTCGGGGTGGATGTCGACGAAGGGCCCGGGGTTGAGCCGGTTGAGCTTGTCGACCTTGCCGGTCTTGGTGAGGGTGTGCCACTGGTGCTGGAGCCGGCCGGTGTTGAGCAGGAACGGGTACTGCTCGTCGGGCATCTCCGCCGCGGGCAGGTGCGGACGCGGGTAGAACACCGCCCGGCCACTCGCGGTGGGAAAGACCAGCCGCGGGACGCTGCCGTCAGGCCGGGTGGTCGGGTGCTGGCTGGCGCCGTCGTTGCGGTAGCGGATCGGGTTGCGGTCCGGGCCGCCCGGGGCGGCGGGCCACTGCACCGGGCCCTCGCGCAGCCGGGCGTGGGTGACGCCGCGCAGGTCGTAGCCGGTTTGCGGGTTCCAGGTCCGGCGGATTTCGTCGAAGATCTCGGCGGCGTCGCGGTAGGTGAAGGCCTCGACGAATCCCATGGCGCGGGCGACGCGGGCGATGAGGTCCCAGTCCGGCAGCGCCTGGCCCGGCGGGTCGGCCGCGGGTTGGAGCAGGGTCAGGCCGCGTTCGGAGTTGACCATCACGCCGTCGGCTTCGGCCCACATCGCCGCCGGCAGGATCACGTCGGCGTAGGCGTTGGTCTCGGTGTCGGCGAAGACGTCCTGGGTGACCACGAATTCGGCCGCCTCCAGGCCGTCGATGACGCTTCTGCGGTTGGCCACCGAGGCAACCGGGTTGGTGCAGATGATCCAGCAGGCCTTGATCTGCCCGTCGGCCATCCGCGAGAACAGCTCGACCGTGCCCTGCCCCGCCTCGGTCCGCAGCGTCCCCGACGGCACCTGCCACAGCTGCTCGACGAAGGCGCGATCCTCGGCCACGAGCACGGAGCGTTGCCCGGGCAGACCGGGGCCCATGTATCCCATCTCCCGGCCCCCCATCGCGTTCGGCTGCCCGGTCAACGAGAACGGGCCGCTGCCCGGCCGGCAGATCGCCCCGGTGGCCAGGTGCAGGTTGCACAACGCGTTGGTGTTCCAGGTGCCGTGGGTGGACTGGTTCAGGCCCATCGTCCACAGGCTCATCCACTCGCCTGCCTCGCCGATCCACGCGGCGGCGGTGCGGATGGACGCCTCCGCAATGCCCGTCAGGTCGGCGACGACGGCGGGCGGGTAGTCGGCCAGGAAGTCGGGCATCGCCTCCCAGCCGTCGGTGTGCTCGGCGATGAACGCCTCGTCGATCCGCCCGTGCGCGACGAGCAGATGCAGCAGCCCGTTCACCAGGGCGAGATCCGTACCGGGGCGGATCTGCAGGAACAGATCCGCCTTCTCCGCCGTGGCGGTGCGCCGCGGGTCGACCACGATCAGCCTGGCGCCGCCGGTGCGAACCCGGTCCATCAACCGCAGGAACAGGATCGGGTGGCAGTCGGCCATGTTCGCACCGATCACGAAGAACACGTCGGCGTGATCGAGATCGTCATAGGAGCCGGGCGGGCCGTCGGCGCCAAGCGACAGCTTGTAGCCGGACCCGGCGCTGGCCATGCACAACCGCGAGTTGGACTCGATCTGGTTCGTCCCGACGAAGCCCTTGGCGAGCTTGTTGGCCAGATACTGCGCCTCGATGCTCATCTGCCCCGAGACATAGAAGGCGATCGCGTCCGGGCCATGCTCCTCGAGGATCGCCCGCAACCGCCGTGCCACCGCACCGATCGCGGCATCCACGTCGGTCGGAGACGGCTGCTCACCGCGGTCGGTGCGGACCAGGGCGGTCTCCAACCGGCCCGCGGCGGCGAGCATGTCCGCCGTGGTGGCGCCCTTGGTGCACAGGCGGCCGGCGTTGGCCGGGTGCGCCCTGTCCCCGGAGGCCCGCACGACCCGCCTGGTGCCGGCCTCGTCGCGGCCGATGTCGAGGACCATGCCGCAGCCGACCCCGCAGTAGGAGCAGACCGTGCGCACGCTGGTCACCGTCGCGCCCGACGCCAGTGCGCTCACCCCATCCTCACTCCCTGTTCGTCCCGGCGGCCACCATCCGGCCCCGAGGCCCGAGGCCCGGAGGCCCCGAGGCCCGGAGGGGGCCGCCGGGTGGTGCGTGACGTCCGACGGTAGGAAGGGGCGGTTACCTGCGGGTCACGACCCGGCGCACCGACCGTTAGATCCTGCGCACACCCCGCCCGCGTGCGGGGTGAGGGAGACCTTTCGCGCTTGTAACGCGGGTGAACAGTCCGGATAACGCGCCCCGCGCACAGTGCGGACATGCCTGCCCATCCCCTGCCCGAGCGTGCCCTCGAGCACCTGTCGATGTCCGAACCCACCGGCGGTCGCCTGGTGGTGGTCGGCAACGGCATGGTCGGGCAACGGCTGGTCGAGGCGCTGCGTGAGCGCGACACCGACCGGCGCTGGCAGGTCACCGTCCTGTCCGAGGAGCCGCGGCGGGCCTATGACCGGGTCGCGCTGTCGTCCTACTTCGACGGTGCCACCGCCACCGAGCTGGACCTGGTCGAGCCCGGCTGCTACGAGACCTCCGGCTATGCCCTGTATCTGGACGAGGCGGTGACCGGCATCGACCGGGCAGCCCGGACGGTGACCACCAGCCGCCGGCGGGTGCTCGGGTACGACGCGCTGGTGCTGGCCACCGGCTCCGCCCCGTTCGTCCCACCGGTGCCCGGTCGTGACCTGCCGGGCTGCTTCGTCTACCGGACCCTGGCGGATCTGGACGCGATCCGCGCCGCCGCCGAGCAGGCCGCGACCCGCACCCGGGGCCGGCGCGCCGGGCTGGTGATCGGCGGAGGGCTGCTCGGTCTGGAGGCGGCGCGGGCGCTGCGGCTGCTGGGTCTGTCCCCGCACGTGGTGGAGCTGGGGCCGCGGCTGATGCCGCTGCAGGTCGACGAGGGCGGCGGGGCGGTACTGCGCGCGCTGATCGAGGATCTCGGCGTCACCGTCCACCTGGGCACCTCGGTCGCCGCCATCAGCCGCGAACACGACGGGGGGATGCTGGCCACGCTGGCCGACGGGGCCAGGCTGGACGTGGACCTGGTGGTGTTCTCGGCCGGGGTGCGCCCGCGCGATCAGCTGGCCCGCGACACGGACCTCGCGCTCGGGGAGCGCGGTGGGGTCCTGGTCGACGACGGCTGCGTCACCTCGGACCCGGCGATCTTTGCGGTGGGGGAGTGCGCGTGCGTCGGCGGGCGGGTCTACGGACTGGTCGCGCCGGGGTATGCGATGGCCGAGGTGCTGGCCGACCGGCTGCTCGGCGGCACGACGTCGTTCACCGGAGCCGACACCTCGACGAAGCTGAAACTGATGGGCGTCGACGTGGCCAGTTTCGGCGACGCCCTGGCGGCCACCCCGGGCGCGCTCGAGGTGACGTTGACCAATCCGGTGCGGCGCAGCTACGCCAAGCTGGTCGTCTCCGACGACGCCACCACGGTGCTCGGTGGCGTCCTAGTCGGTGACGCCTCGAAGTACGCCGTACTGCGGCCGCTGGTCGGGCGCGCCCTGCCGGGCGACCCGGTGGCGATGATCGCCCCGGTCGGCGACGGTGCGGGGGCCGGCGCGGGGGCGCTGCCCGGGGATGCGCAGGTGTGCTCCTGCCACGCGGTCACCAAGGACACCATCACCGACGCCATCGCCGACCGGGACCTGTCGGATGTGGCCGGCATCAAGGCGTGCACCAAAGCCGGCACCGGCTGCGGGTCGTGTGTGCCGCTGCTCAGGACCCTGCTGGCCGAGTCCGGGGTCGCGGTCGGCACCGCGCTGTGCGAGCACTTCGACCACACCCGGGCGGAGCTGTTCGCGTTCGCCCGGGTCGAGGGCATCGCGACCTTCACCGACCTGATCCAGCGCCACGGCCGAGGGCGGGGCTGCGACATCTGCAAGCCCGTGGTGGCCTCGATCCTGGCCAGCCTCGACCACGGACACATCCTCGACGGCGAGCAGGCCGCGTTGCAGGACAGTAATGATCATGTACTGGCCAACATCCAGCGCAACGGCACCTACTCGGTCGTGCCCCGGGTGCCGGGGGGCGAGATCACGCCGGCGAAGCTGATCGTGATCGGCGAGGTCGCCCGCGACTTCGGCCTCTACACCAAGATCACTGGTGGGCAGCGCATCGACCTGCTCGGCGCCCGCATCGAGCAGCTCCCCGCGATCTGGCGGCGGCTGGTCGAGGCCGGGTTCGAGTCCGGGCACGCCTACGGCAAGGCGTTGCGCACGGTGAAGTCGTGCGTCGGCTCCACCTGGTGCCGCTACGGCGTCCAGGACTCGGTGAGCCTGGCGATCGAGCTGGAGCTGCGCTACCGGGGCCTCCGCTCCCCACACAAGATCAAGGCTGGCGTGTCCGGGTGCGCCCGCGAGTGCGCCGAAGCCCAGTCCAAGGACATCGGGGTGATCGCCACCGAACACGGCTGGAACCTCTACGTCGGCGGCAACGGCGGCTTCCGGCCGCGGCACGCCGACCTGCTGCTCACCGATGTCGACACCGCCACGCTGGTGCGTACGATCGACCGGTTCATCATGTTCTACGTCCGCACCGCCGACCGGCTGCAACGCACCGCCGGATGGGTCGAGTCCCTGTCCGCCGGCGGCGTGGACGGGCTGGCCTACCTGCGCTCGGTGCTCGTCGACGACGCCCTCGGCATCGCCGCCGAACTCGACGCGGCGATGGCCCGTCACGTCGAGCGCTACCAGGACGAGTGGGCCGCCGTGCTCGAGGACCCACAGCGGCTGCGCCGCTTCGCCTCCTTCGTCAACGCCCCCGATCTCCCCGACCCGAGCGTCGCGTTCGTCACCGAACGCGGCCAACCC
>NZ_JAMPTM010000275.1 GCF_025403375.1 Frankia gtarii | reverse complement strand
CCTCCAGCCTCGCCCCGGCCCTCGACCGCCTCACCGGCCACTGATCCCACCTCGTCGACCGCGATCCCGCCAAGGAGTGATCACCGACCACGTGGGGGAAGGGTGGAAATTCGGCGATCCCGCGGAGGTTCGGCAGTAGTTCAACTGCGCAGGTCAGGGGTTGATCCAACAGGTTAGCCGGGCCGACCACATTCTCACGGCGAGCCAGCTCGGGTTGACTGCCGGGACGGCTGGCCGCCCGTCGGGGCCGGTCGGGACCGTCAGGCTATGAGGTCGCGGGCAAGGTGATCGAGGCTGTCAAGGTAGCGGTCGACGTCGGCGTCGGTGTGCTGCACCGACAGGGTCCACTCCTCCTCGCGGCCGGGTGCCATGAGGACGCCGCGGTTGGCGTTGTAGAGCCAGGCGAGCTCGGGAAGTTCGGCGTTCTGGTGCGCCATGAAGGACGTGTAGTCGCGGATGGGCGCGTCGGTGAAGTGCACGCATCCCTTGGAGCTGATCCCGACGGTGTAGCCGGGGATGCCGTGGCGGGCGAGGATCTCGTCGCAGCCGGCGATCAGGCGGTCGTTGAGGTGGTCGAGGTGGGCGTAGGCCTCGGGGGTGAGAACCTCCAGCAGGCTCGCGCGGGCGGCGGCCATGGTCAGCGGGTTGCCGTTGAACGTGCCGACCTGCTTCACCCGGTCGGAGGCGACGATCTCCATGATCTCCGCGCTCGCGCCGATCGCGCCGGAGGGCAGGCCGCCGCCGAGCGCCTTGGCCAGCGTGATCATGTCAGGTCGGACGCCGAACCGCTCGGTGGCACCGCCGGCCGCGACGCACAGGCCGGTCTTGACCTCGTCGAAGATCAGAATGATGCCGTGCCGGGCGGTGATCTCCCGAACCGCCTCCAGGTAGCCGGGCTCGGGCAGGACGACGCCCAGGTTCATCATGGCCGCCTCCATGATCACGCAGGCGGGAAGGCGCCCTTCGGCGGCGAGGGCCTCGATCCGGCGTTCCATCGCGGGGGCGTCGTTGAACGGGACCGGCACGGTGAGGTCGATGACGGCCTGCGGGATGCCCGCCCCGTAGCCGAGGGAGTTCATGTTGTCCGCCGGGCCGATGTCGTCGTACGGCGTGCCGATCGACACCATCACGTAGTCGTGGTGGCCGTGGTACGAGCCGAAGATCTTGATGATCGTGTCGCGGCCGGTGACTCCGCGGGCGATGCGGATGGCGTCCATCGTCGCCTCGGAGCCGGAATTAACGTAACGCCACTGCGGCAGCCCGAACCGGCGGGCGAGCTCCTCGCTGACGACGACCGAGTCCTCGGTCGGCATCGCGAAGTGGCTGCCGAGGGCGACCCGTTCCGTCACCGCTCGCACGATCGCGGGATGGGCGTGGCCCTGGACCATCGACCCGAAGCCGTTGTGGAAGTCGGCGTACTCGTTGCCGTCGACGTCCCAGACCAGGGAGCCCCGGCCCCGGGTGAGGTAGATCGGCCACGGGTCGCGGATCTGGTACGACGACGGCACTCCCGACGTCATCGACCGCACCGCCCGCGCGTGCATCTGTTCGGAACCGTGGGTCCGGGCCTGTAGCCGGGCCTCCTCCCGCTCGGTGAGCTCCGCCGTCCTGGCATGCAGTGCGGCCTGGATCACACTTGCCTCGGAAACGATCAGATTCGACACCGTCCACGCACCCCTTCAGCCAAGCGCCTAACGAAAGCGTAGCCCGACTGGCCATTGAGCGATGGAATCCGTAGACAAGAACCGATTCGGGTATCGCTTCCCCGTTCGTCCACTCGTAGCCATACGATGACAGCGGGACGCCCTCCGCGCAGTCCGGGCCGGCGAGGCCCGACGCTTCGGCCGGCGATCGGACCGGCGCGTCGCCGGGTGAGACGAGGAGGTGGCCGGGTGCAGTCTCGACGGACACCCGGCCACCGATCCGCCTCGGACGGGCTGCTGGACGACATCAACAAGGCGATCATCGAGCAGCTCCAGCAGGACGGCCGGCGCTCCTACGCGGCGATGGCGGCGGCCGTCGGGCTGTCCGAGGCGGCGGTGCGCCAGCGGGTCCAGCGGCTGCTCGATGCCGGGGTCATGCAGATCGTCGCCGTCACCGATCCGCTGCGGGTCGGCTTCCGCCGGGAGGCCATGATCGGCGTGCGGGTCACCGGCGACACCCGGGTGGTCGCCGACACCATCGCCGAGCTCGCCGAAGTCGACTACGTCGTGCTCACGGCCGGCTCGTTCGACCTCATCGTCGAGATCGTCGCCGAGGACGACGAGCACCTGCTGGATCTGATCAACTCTCGGATCCGCGCCCTGCCGCAGGTGCTTGCCACAGAGACGTTCGTCTACCTCCGGCTGGTCAAGCAGACCTACACCTGGGGAGCACGCTGACGCGCCGCCGCGGGGTGGGCCACCGCGGGACAGGCCACCGCGGGACAGGCCGACAAGCGGTGGAACGGGGTTCGGGGGCACGAACGGGACGGCGACCGGCAGTGGCGAGTCACGGCGACGACGGCTATATGCCGTGGCCGCAGGCATCTCCGGGCCGGACCTGGTGGACGTGCACCCATCGTCACGGGTGAGGCGCCAGCAGCGGGGAACGGGCCGCGGAGTCACACCGCCGACACCATCCTTCGAACAACCAAGCAGTACCAACAAGAGTCCAACATGTGCAACGACTGTCAAACAACTCGGCCCAGACATGATGGGGTGAGCATGGCGCTGGTCCACCATGACCCGCAGGACGGCATACTGACTACTCGCATTGGCCAGGCCGAGATCACCGTGCGGCCCGAGCCTCCGGCGAGCGCAGGCAAGGCACCGGTGATCCTTCTCCGGTTGGACGCCCCGATGCTCGATACGCTCGCCGCCGCCTACCTCGATCCCGACGAAGCCCGTCACCTCGCCCAGGCCCTACTCCGCGCGGCCGAGGCAGCCCGCCCCGCCAGCCCTTGGCGCACCCCTCGGCCCCAGCGCTGACGCAGCGGCGATCAGCCGGCCGCGACCGGGGCCGGCCCGTAAGCGCCGAGCGAACCGGTTGGCCGCCTGCGGCAAACGACCTCCCCGGCCCAGGTCCCGGTCGGGCACTCCCCGAGCCTGCCCTGCCTGACCTGCCTGCCTGCCTGCCCAGAGGGATAAATCGAGCGCAGAACCCTCTGGATAGGCAGGGGGCCGGTCCGGGCGAGCCGCGTAATCGGCCGATCACGTAGCCGTGCCGGGGTCTAGTCGCGGTTTTCGGCTGGAACCGTGGTTAGGCCTCGGCACGATCTGACCGGGATAACAGGTGGAGCAGTCGGGTCGAGGGCGCCAGTCGGGCAGCAGGACAGGGCAGCTACCGCAGTGTGAGCACGGACACCCAGTCAGATGCGCGAGACCGGCGCACGAGCCGGATGCCAGATTGCCCAGGGGCAGCGCGGGCGCGCAGGTCTCTACGGAAGTACACGGCGGAGGAGCCAGAGAATGGCGAAGGGGCTCCCGGATAATCTCCGGGAGCCCCTTCGCTGTGGTAGCGGGGACAGGATTTGAACCTGTGACCTCTGGGTTATGAGCCCAGCGAGCTACCGAGCTGCTCCACCCCGCGTCGGTGTGTCTTTACTATACAGGGCCGCCACCGGCAGATGTCAAACCGATGGCGGCCCTAATTTTGGAAAGTTTGGGGCGAAGATCGCAAAGCGGTACCTAGGTGCATTCCGCCCGTATCAGCCGGACGTGGGCGCCGCCCGTGGCTGCTGCGGCGAGGCGGTCGTGCTGCCCGCGGCCCTCGGTGAGCTGGTCGGTGTCGGCGACGCGGAGCCGCTCGGGGTCGGACTCGCCGCCGGGGGGGTCGTGGGTGGGCTGGCGAGCGGCCGCAGTCGACTCAGCGCATCGGCCAGGTCGGTCTGCGCCTGACCGTAGGCGTTGAAGTCCGGCGGGTTCTTGCGTAGGGCGTCCTGACCGGCCTTGTAGGCACGGTCGGCGTCGTTGACGGCGTCCTGCAGTCCGGACGTGGACGTCCCGCCCGTTACGGCGGTGCCCGTGCCGCCGCCCTGGGTGGTGCCCTCGCTGCCGCCGCCGGTGGCCGTGGTGGCTCCGCTGCCGGCGCCGGCCGCGGAAGCCCCAGCCCCGGAGCCGAAGACCTTGTCGAGCGCCTCCCCCAGGGAGGTGCCGAAGCCGATGCGTTCCCCGAAGGCGGTGGCAATGCCCTGCAGGGTCGGATAGCCCGAGCCGCCGCGGGCCTGGACGTAGTACGGCTCGACGTAGAGCAGCCCGCCCGCGACCGGCAGAGTCAGCAGGTTGCCCTCGATGGTCTGCGAGCCGGCGCCGCGCCACAGGGTCAGTTTGTTCGCGACGTCACCGTTCGCTTCGATCGCGTTCTGCACCTGGACAGGGCCGTTGATCGTGCCCCCGGGTGGAAGTTTGAGCAGGGTGAACTGCCCGTAGTTCGACGGGTCGCTGGAGACCGCCATGTAGGCCGCGAGCTTCGACGACCGGGCCGAGATCAGCGGCGACGTCAGGTTGTACGACGGACCGGAGCGGCCGGGTAGCTGGCTGTAGACATAGAACGGCGGCTGCGGCTGCCCGCTGCCGTCGGGGGAGTCCGACACCTGCCAGAAGTCCTCCTGCGAGTAGAAGTCCCGCGGGTCGGACACGTGGTACTGGCCGATGAGGTCACGCTGGACCTTGAACAGGTCCTCGGGGTAGCGCAGGTGCTCCATGAGCGAGGGCGAGATGTCCTTCTTCGGCTTCACCGTGTCCGGGAAGGCCTTCATCCACGTCCGCAGCACCGGGTCGGACTCGTCCCAGGCGTAGAGGGTGACGGTGCCGTTGTAGGCGTCGACGGTCGCCTTCACCGAGTTGCGGATGTAGTTGACCTGGTTGGAGGGCTGCCGGGCGCGGTTGCCGCTCTGCGCGGTCACCGAGTCGGCGGTGACGTTGCCCAGGGTCCGCCGGGCGGAGTAGGGGTAGCCGTCGGACGTGGTGTAGCCGTCCAGAATCCAGGTGATGCGGCCGTCGACGACCGCGGGGTACGGGTCACCGTCGAGGGTGAGCCAGGGCGCGGCCTTGCTGACCCGGTCCCGCGGGTTGCGCTCGTACAGGATGCGGGAGTTCTTGGTGATGTCGCCGGAGAGCAGCAGGTTCTTCTCGCCGAAGCGCAACGCGAACAGGGCCTGGCGGAAGGTCGAGCCGATCGAGACTCCGCCGTCGCCGGTGTAGGTGGTCGTGGCCTGGGTGTCGGCCCCGGGGCCGGGCCCGTCGATCTCCACCTGGCGGGTGCCGACGACGGAGTAGTTCGGCGACAGCTCGCCGAAGTAGACCCGGTTCTCCTTGACGCCGAAGTCCCCCTCCTGGGGGAGGTTCCGCTCGCCCTGGTCGAAGGCGGGCTGGCCCTCGTCGACAGTGTTCGACGGGGCGGCGACGAAGCCCTTGCCGTGGGTGTAGGTGAGGTGCTCGTTGATCCAGTTGCGCTGGTCGACACCGAGCCCGGCCTGGTTGAGCTCCCGCACGGAGACGACGTAGTCGCGGGTGGTCTTCTTCTTGTCGGCGCCGGTCACGGTGTACCGGTCGACGTCGAGGGTCTTGTCGAACCTGTAGTAGCCGCGGATCTGCTGGAGCTGCTGGAAGGTCCGCGACAGCTTGCTCGGGTCGAGCAGGCGGGTGTTGGGCACCGTGCCGGTGTCCGCGGCAACCTGCGCGGCGTTGACGTCGGTGCGGGCGGCATACGGCTGCGGCTTGACGTTCTGGATGCCGTAGGCGGCTCGGGTCGCCGCGATGTTGCGGTCGATGTACGGCTGCTCGCGGGTCGCCTCGTTCGGCCGCACCTGGAACTGCTGGATGAACGCCGGGTAGATGCCGCCGATGACCACCGACGACAGCACGAGGATCCCCGCGCCGAGCAGCGGCAGCGTCCAGCCCCGCTGGAAGATGTTGTAGATGAACAGCACTGCGCAGGCCAGCGAGATGAACAGCAGGATCAGCTTCGCGGGCAGCACGGCGTGGACGTCGGTGTAGGACGCGCCGGTGGCCACCCCGCGCGAGGAGAACACCGAGCCGAACCGGTCCAGGTAGTAGGCCCAGGCCTTGAGCAGCGCGAGCAGTCCGAGCAGTACGGAGATGTGCGCCTTGGCGGCGGGCGTCACCCGCTCCCCCGGCGTCTGCAGCCGGATGCCGCCGAACAGGTAGTGGGTCAGCACGGTGACCAACAGCGACAGCAGCACGACTGTCAGCAGGAAGCCGAGCAGGAAGCGCTGGAACGGGTACGTGAAGGCGTAGTAGCTGATGTCCCGGTGGAACTGGGCGTCCTTGGTCCCGAACGACTCGCCGTTCACCCACAGCAGCCAGGTCCGCCACCGGCCGGACGCGGACAGCCCCGCGGCCAGGCCGAAGGCCGCCGCGATGCCGAGAAGGATCAGCTTCATGTACGGCTCGATGGCCGACCGGTAGCGTTCGAGGTTCTGCTGTTCGGTGGAGAGCGGGCGCAACTGCGGCCGAAATCGATAACCAAGTACGATGTTGATCCCGATGACGACGGCCATCACCACACCGAAGATGAGGAACAACAGGATCCGGGTGTAGATGACGGTCGTGAAGACCTTGCTGAAATCGACCGAGCGGTAGAACAGCAGGTCCGTGTAGAGCCGCGTGAAGATGGTGAAGAACGCGATCACAAGGGCGACGACCAGCAGCACCGGGACGATCACCTTGGCGCGGGTCAGCACCGGGCGGCGGCTGGTCGTTGCCACAGTTCCTCCGGGCGGTCAGAGACGGTCAGGTGTTCATCGGAAGGGCGGGTCTGGGTTCGCCGGACCTGCCAGCCGGGCGGTGCCGACGTGAGGGCTTGTACTGCCTCAGTACGGCAACCTACGCCAGGCACTCATGGCGGATCGGAGAGGATGGGTTGGTGAGCAGCCCGAACATCACGGAGTTGACCTCCGTCGTACTTGAGGTCGAGCGGCATGTGGCGGACTCCGGCTGGGACCAACCCAGCCAGGTCTACGCCCTCGCCGAGACCGCCGACCTGCTGGCGCGGGAACCCGCGCTGGCCCCCCACATCGGGGATTCGCCGCCTGGTTCGCTGACCCCGGTCGAGCAGGAGCCGCTGCCGGTGGGCCGGCTCGACGAGGTGCTCGCCGGGATCGGATGGCCGCCTGAGGTGCTGGGCTGCGTGCTGGTGACCGAGCTCGTCGTCCTCCCGCCGAGCGCGGAGGAGGAGGCGCCGTACTCCGACCACGAGATCGAGTACTGGGCCGCGAACCACCCGGAGCGCCAGGACGTCCGGCTCGCCGTCGGGGTGACCCGCAGCGGGCTGCACGCATCCTGCCTGCGGGTACGCGGGGACGACGAGCTTGTCGTCGATCCCGACCTGGCCGACAACCTCGTCGACGGGCTGCTCGCGACGTTCCAGTGACCTCGACCGCCCGGTGGGGCGGCCGGCGACCCGCGTGGCCCGGGGGCCGTCCGCACGTCCCACCCGGGCGGCCCCGGTGATCGGACCGCTCAGCAGGACGGCACGCTCGCCGCCGGACTGGTCCGCAGCGCGTCGACCGCCTTCACGGCGCCGGCCAGGGTGTCGACCTTCACCAGCCGGGGCGCGCCGGCGGAGTCCACCGAACGGGCGTCGGCGCAGTTCGCGGCCGGCACGAGGAAGACCGAGGCCCCGGACGCCTTCGCACCGAGAACCTTCTGCTGGATGCCACCGATCGGCCCCACCTCGCCGGCGGCCGTGATCGTCCCGGTACCGGCGATGATCTTCCCCCCGGTGAGGGGCCCGGGGGTGAGCAGATCCACGATGCCCATGGCGAACATCAGGCCGGCGCTCGGCCCGCCGACGTCCGACAGCCGGATGCGGACGGTGAACGGGTAGGTCCGCTTCTCGGTCGTGGTGATGCCGATCATGGCCCGGGACGGGTCGTCGGGCGCCGGGCGAGTGGTGATGGTGGCGCTGGCCGGCTTGCCACCCCGCTTGTAGGTGACGGTGACGGCCGTTCCCGGGCGGACCTTGCCGACCTGGGCGCGCAGCTGATCCTGGGTCGACACAACGACACCGTCGACCTGGGTGATCACGTCGCCGGCCGCGAGCCTGCCGGCGGCGGGCGAACCACTCGGAATGGTGTAGACGGCGACCAATCGGCCTGTGGCCGCGACGCCGAGCTGGGTGAGTGCGGCCGCCGTGGCCTGGTCCTGCGAGTCCAGCATGGCCTGGGCGTTCTCCTGCTGGACCTGCTCCTGGCTGGAGCCAGGGGGACGGATGAGCTCGGTGGGAACGACCGCTCGGTCGCCGTTGGCCCAGTCCTGCAGGGCGCTGACCAGGTTGAGCTTGGGTGTCTCCTCGACTGTGGTCAGCTCGAGGCGACCAGAGGTCGGGAAGGTGCGGCGACCCTCAATGGTGATCAGCCGGGTGCCGTCGACGGCGCCGAGCGTGTCGGTGACCGGCCCGGGGGCCAGAGTGACGAACGGTACCGGCATCCACAGGCCCACAACGAGAAGCACCAGTGCCAGTACCGACGCCACCACGAGGGACTGGGTGCGCCGGGCCATGAGCGCAGTCTATGTACCGGCCTTCACCCGGACGGTCCGGCGTCCGCGGCAGGTGGCCCTGCCCCGGACGCCGGACCCCCGACGCACGGTCAGCACGGTCAGGATGTTTCTGGCGGTTGACCCTCGGCCGGGCGCCGCAGCGACGTCACGTCCATCGGCACGGTGTCGGCAAAGGGGGATACCTGGGCACCGGTCGGGACACCCAGGTCGCTCAGGTCGCGCGGGTCATGCGGGGTTATCAGGTCATGCGGGGTGAACGGGTCGTTCAGGGTGAGCGGGTCATCGTCCGGGGGCGGTTTGGGGTAGCCGAAATCGTCGAGGTCGGCGCCGGTCCACGTGGCGGACTGGGCGGGTATCGGGCGGGCGAGCG
>NZ_JAMPTM010000274.1 GCF_025403375.1 Frankia gtarii | reverse complement strand
TTGTGTATAAGAGACAGCGGCCTGACCACCGCCCCGCCGCCCGCTGACAGGAGCGCCCCATGGATGTCGGTGACCTCATCCTCGTGAGCGTCGACGACCACGTCGTCGAGCCGCCCACCATGTTCGACGCGCACATCCCCGCCCGATACCGCGACCGCGCGCCCCACGTCGTCGAGACCGCCGACGGCAACCAGATCTGGACCTACGAGGGTCAGATCACTCCCAACATCGGCCTCAACGCGGTCGCCGGCGTGCGCCCGGAGGACTACGGGTTGGACCCGACCCGGTTCGACCAGATGCGACCGGGGTGTCACGACATCGACGAGCGCATCCGGGACATGAACGTCAACGGGGTGCTGGCCAGCCTGAACTTCCCGACCTTCGCCCAGTTCTGCGGCCAGTTCCTGACCCGGGCCACCGCCGACCGCGAGCTCGGGCTCGCCGTCGTGCGCGCCTACAACGACTGGCACATCGACGAGTGGGCCGGCGCCCACCCCGGCCGGATCATCCCGCTGGCCGTCATGCCGCTGTGGGACGCCGAGCTCATGGCCGACGAGATCCGCCGGGTCGCCGCAAAGGGCTGCCGCGCGGTGACGTTCTCGGAGAACCCGGCGAAGCTCGGCCTGCCGAGCCTGCACAACCGCTCCTGGGACCCGTTCTGGGCGGCCTGCGCGGAGACGTCCGTCGTCGTCTGCCTGCACATCGGCTCGTCGTCGCAGGTGCCGGTGACCGCCGAGGACGCGCCGATGGAGGTGTCCATCGCGCTCAGCCCGATGAACACCCAGTCGACGCTGACCGACCTGCTGTTCTCCGGCGTGCTCCCCCGCTTCCCGGACCTGCGGATCGCGCTGTCCGAGGGCGGCATCGGCTGGATCCCCTACACCCTCGAGCGCTGCGACTACGTCTACCGCCACCACCGCGCGTGGACGGGCACCGAGCTCGGCGACCGGCTGCCCAGCGAGCTGTTCCGCGACCAGATCTACAGCTGCTTCATCGACGACCCGGCCGGGCTCGTGCTGCGCGAGCGGGTCGGCCTGCACACGATCATGTGGGAGTGCGACTACCCGCACGGCGACTCGACCTGGCCGAACAGCCCCGAGGAGCTGGCCCGCTCGCTGGCCGGCATCCCCGACGACGAGGTCAACGCGATCACGCACCTCAACGCGCTGCGGGCGTTCGACTTCGACGCCTTCTCGCACCGCCCGCGCGAGCGTTCCACCGTCGCCGCGCTGCGGGCCGAGGGCGCCGACGTCGACCTGACGCTGCGCCACATCCTGCGCGAGCACCGCGGCAGCACCCCCGGGGAGCTCGCCGCGATCGCCGTGCAGGCCGCGGGCCGGGGTTGACGGGCACGGGGTTGACGGGCACGGGGATGTCGGGCACACGACGAGAGGACGGCACGTGAGGCTGCAGGGCAAGGTCGCGCTGGTCACCGGCGGCACCGCCGGCATCGGCGCCGGGATCGTGCGGATGTTCGTCGACGAGGGTGCGGCGGTGGCGTTCACCGGACGCAACGAGTCCACCGGCATCGCGCTGGAGAAGGAGTTACGCGACGCCGGCGGCACCGCGACGTTCGTGCGCGCCGACAACCAGATCGAGTCGGACGTCGCGGGCGCCATCGCCGCGACCGTCGACGCCTACGGTCCGGTCACCGTGTTGGTGAACAACGCGGCGGCCACCGACGTGACGATCAGCGGCGTCGACAACCACGTCGACGAGATCACCAACGAGGACTTCGACTACACCGTCCGCACCGCGCTGTACGGGACGCTGTGGGCCAGCAAGTACGCGATCCCGCACATGCGCGCGGCGGGCGGCGGCTCGATCATCAACATCTCGGCGTCGTCGAGCATCCTGTCCGTGCGCTCCCGACCCGCCTACCAGGCGTCCAAGGGGGCGATCAACTCGCTGACCCGGCAGATGTCGGTCGACTACGGCCCGGACTCCATCCGCGCCAACGCGATCATCGTCGGGTTCATCAACACCGACGGCGACACCATGCGCAAGCTGCTCGCCGACGCGGAGTACATGCACGTCATCCGCAGCATGCTGTCGCTGCCGCGGCTCGGCGAACCCGCCGACATCGCCGCCGCCGCGGTCTACCTGGCCGCGGACGAGTCGAAGTACGTCACCGGCACCCAGCTCACCGTCGACGGCGGCGCGACCAGCCACCAGCCGGTCGTCCCCCGCGTCGTCCCGAACGAGCCGGTCGCAAGCTAGCCGGTCGCCGGCTGGCCGGTCGCCGGCTGGCCGGTCGCAAGCTGGCCGGTCGCGGGCAACCGGGCCGGATCCGCCGGGCGACGGGCGGATCCGGCCCGGGTCACGGGCGGCGGGTCAGACGGCCGGGGGGCCGCCGAGCACGCCGTCCTTGACCAGCCGGTCGATCTCCTCGCCGTCGTAGCCCACCTCGCGCAGCACCTCGCGGGAGTGCTCGCCGAGCGCCGGCGCGCCCAGGCGCATCACCGGGTGCGCGTCGTCGAACTGGGCCGGCGCGGCGGGCAGGCGTAGCCCCGGGCGGGTCGGATGGTCCATGAGGTAGCCGTTGTCGACGACGGCCGGGTCGGCGACGACCTCCTCGGGCACCGCGTAGAACGAGAAGATGCAGTTCTGCTCCCGTAGCCGGGCGTCGAACTCGGCGCGGCTGAACGCGCCGATCGCCGCCCGGAACCGGTCGCCCAGCTCGCCCCAGGCGGGCCGGCGCGACGCGGCGTCCGGGTAGGCGTCGATCAGCTCGGGCAGGCCGACGGCGGTGCAGGCGGGCGCCCAGTAGCGGGCCTCGTCGAGCATCACGAGATTGACGAAGCGGCCGTCGCCGGTGCGGTAGGTGTTGACCAGGGGGCTGCGCGGGCCGCCGCCGGTCATCTGCATCTGGCGACCGGTCAGCGAGCTGTAGGCGAGGTCGGGGCCCATCGTCCAGGTCGCGCCGTTGAGCAGGGCGGTGTCGACGACGACGCCCTTGCCGGTGCGCAGGACGTGGACGAGGCCGGCGCAGACCGCGCCGGCGAGGTACATGCCCGTCGGCACGTCGCCGAGGGCCGGGCGCTGCATCGTCGGCTCCGGCGCGTCCGGCGCGGTGAGCACGTGGGCGACGCCGCCGCGGGCCCAGTAGGAGACCCCGTCGTAGCCGCCGGCCTCGGCGTCCGGGCCGGCCTGGCCCTGGCCGTGGCCCTTGGCCACGACGAGCTTCGGGTTGATGGCCAGCAGGTCCGCGGGTTCGGTGCGAAGCTTGCGCCGCACCCGGGGAAGCTGGTTGGTGATGTAGACATCCGCCCAGCGGACGAGCCGTTCGAACACGGCCCGGCCGGCCGCCGTCTCCACGTCGAGCGCGACGCCCCGCTTGTTGCGGTTGACCAGCTCGAACATGAACTCCTCGCCGTCGGCCTCGGGAACGAGGCGGTTGGCATGGATCTGGCGCATCGGATCGCCGGTGGGCCGTTCCAGCTTGACGACGTCCGCACCGAAGTCGGCCAGCGCCGCCGCGGCGGACGGCACGAACCCGTGCTCGGAGAACTCCAGCACCTTGATACCCGCGAGCGGAGCAGTCATAAGATCAACACCTGGCCTCCCTATGGTCGACCTGTCGGCCGCACCCCACGATGATCACCAGGATCGGGATCACCTCGTCAGTCCTTCAGGGCGACCGGAGACTTGACGAAACCATCAAGTAGCCCCCGCGCCGGCTCGGCCCAGGGGGCGGTCCGGCCGCCCACGCCCTGCGCGGCGGCGCCACCGATGCGTTGACGCTTCCGCCAGAACGTTCCTAGAATTGTGTTCTACATCGCGGCCGCCGCCTTGACCACACCTCGCCCGCTCGGCGCTCGCGGTTCGATCCGGTCGAGTCTTCGTGCCGCCGTCCATCGGCACCCGGCCGGTCGACGTTCCCCGCCCGGCCGCCCGGCCGCCCGACACCTCGGGCCGCTCTCCGGGCGAACGGGCACAGCACTCACGCCCAGGAGGCACCACGCATGGATCTCGGCATCGCTGGCAAGGTCGTCTTCTTAACCGGTGGGAGCAAGGGGATGGGCCGCGAGGCCGCCCGCCTGCTCGCCGCCGAAGGCTGCAAGGTCGCGATCGTCGCGCGGACGAAGACCGCCATCGACGCGGCGGTCGAGCAGATCACGGCCGACGGCGGCACCGCGATCGGGATCCCGGCCGACCTCACCGACCGCGCCGACGTCGACCGGGCCGTCGCCGAGGTCACCACGACGCTCGGCCCGCCGCTGATCGTGATCGGCCAGACGGTGTTCAACATCCCGGGCGACTTCGAGGACATCACCGAGCCCGAGCACTACGTCGACTCGTTCCGCAGCTACACGATGAGCCAGGTCTACCTGCTGCACGCCGTGCTGCCCGGGATGCGCGAGGCCGGCTGGGGCCGCTTCGTCCACATCGGCTCGGCGACCGCCAAGGAGCCGGTGGGCGCGATCCACCACGCCATCGCCAACGCCACCCGCCCGTCGACGATCGGCCTGCTCAAGACCGTCTCCGACGAGTACGCCCGCTACGGCATCACCGTGAACACGGTCGCGCCGGGCTGGATCGAGACCGACAACGCGATCGCCTACATGAACGCCAACGTCGGCGTGCACGACGAGCAGGCGCGCCGCGAGTGGATGCGCACCAACGCACGGGTGCCCGCCGCGCGCCTCGGCCGCCCGGACGAGATCGCCTCGATGATCGTGTACCTGTGCTCGGAGCAGGCCGGCTACGTCACCGGCAACTGGATCGAGGTCGACGGCGGCCATCACCGCTCGGCGTTCTGAGACCGCTCGGCGTTCTGAGACCACCGCGACCGGATCCTCACCACGAGCGGATCCCCACCGCGAGCGGGTCGCCGCCTGGACCGGATCGCCCGGTGGGTCCGATCCGCTGGCGCCCCTTTCATCCTGACAGTAGCCTTAGTAGTGTTACAGCTCATAGAGCTGCGTCACGTTCACCAACGAGGAGCAGGGAGGCATCCGGTGAGATCCGCGCCCTCCCACCGGGACCCGGCAGGACCGGTGCACCCGGACCCACGCACGCTGATGCGTTCTTCTGTCCTCTGTAGGCGTCAAGGAGTGTCATGCAGGTCGAAGACCTTATCCTGATCAGCGTCGACGACCACGTCGTGGAACCGCCCACGATGTTCGACGCGCACATCCCCGCGAAGTACAAGGACCGGGCCCCGCACATCGTCAAGGGCCCGGGTGGCGGCGACCTGTGGGCGTTCGAGGACGGCTTCGCCCCGAACGTCGGCCTCAACGCCGTCGCCGGCTGTCCGCCGGAGGAGTACGGGCTCGACCCGACCGAGTACACCCAGATGCGCCCCGGCTGCTACGACGCCGACGAGCGCGTGCGGGACATGAGCGCCGGCGGCGTGCTCGCGGGCATCAACTTCCCCACCTTCCCGCACTTCTGCGGCCAGCTGTTCCTGCGCGCCAAGGACAAGGACCTCGCGCTGGCCAGCGTGCGCGCCTACAACGACTGGCACATCGACGAGTGGGCCGGCTCCCACCCGGACCGACTGATCCCGATCACCCTGCCCGTCCTGTGGGACCCCGAGCTCGCCGCCGAGGAGATCCGCCGGATCGCCGCGAAGGGCGCCCACGCGGTGACCTTCTCGGAGAACCCGACCAAGCTGGGCCTGCCCAGCTACCACACCGAGTACTGGGACCCGTTCCTGCGTGCCTGCGCGGACAACGACGTGGTCGTCAACATTCACATCGGCTCGTCGTCGTCGATGAACATCACCGCCCCGGACGCCCCGCCGGAGGTCATGATCGCCCTGACCCCGGTGAACAGCCTGATGGCGGTCACCGACCTGGTCTTCTCCGGGATCTTCAAGCGGATCCCGAACCTGCAGATGGCCCTGTCCGAGGGGGGCATCGGCTGGCTGCCCTACGCCCTCGAGCGCGCCGACTACGTCTACCAGCACCACCACGCGTGGACGTTCACCGACCTCGGCGGCCGGCTGCCCAGCCAGGTCTTCTACGACCACATCTGGACCTGCTTCATCGACGACCCGGTGGGCGTGAAGCTGCGCGACCAGGTCGGCATCAACAAGATCATGTGGGAGCTGGACTACCCGCACTCGGACTCCACCTGGCCGCACGGTCCCGAGAAGCTGTTCAAGGACCTCGCCGGGGTCTCGGACGCCGACATCAACAAGATCACCCACGAGAACGCGATGCGGGCGTACTCGTTCGACCCCTTCACCATCCGGCCGAAGGAGAAGGCCACCGTCGCCGCGCTGCGCGCCGAGGCGGCCGACGTCGACATCGAGACCAAGAGCATGGGCCGCCGCAAGGCCGAGGCCGACTCCGGCAACGCCGCGCTGCTGGGCTCGGTCGCCGCCACGGGCGCAAACCGGTAGCCCCACCCGCCAGGTAGCCCCACCCGCGCGGGCCGGCCCCGGCCGGCCCGCGCGGGTGCCTGCGTGCGTGGTCCCTCTCACCGCGCCACTCCCGGCGTCCAGGTAAAGAATGTACGGCTATGGACGTGCGGAGCAGGAACCACGTGGTGGTCACCGGCCGGGAGGGTGCGCCCATCGTGATGCTGGCGCACGGGTTCGGCTGCGACCAGAACATGTGGCGCCTGGTGGTCCCCACCCTGGCCCGCGAGTTCACCGTGGTGCTCTTCGACCATGTCGGCGCCGGCCGCTCCGATCTGACGGCCTGGAACCCGCGGCGCTACGCCACCCTGGACGGCTATGCCGAGGACGTCGTGGAGGTCTGCGCGGAGCTCGCCGCGGGACCGGTGACGTCCACGGGGCCGGTGACGTTCGTGGGTCACTCGGTGAGTTCCATGATCGGGGTTCTGGCCGCCGCCCGGCGGCCGGAGCTGTTCGACCGACTGGTCCTGCTCACCCCCTCCCCCTGCTACCTCGAGGACGGCGACTACCACGGCGGCTTCAGCGCCGAGGACATCGACGAGCTACTGGAGTCGCTGGAGAGCAACTACCTGGGCTGGTCGGCCACGATGGCGCCGGTCATCATGGGTAATCCGGACCGACCCGAGCTGGGCGAGGAGTTGACGAACAGCTTCTGCCGTACCGACCCGGACATCGCCCGGTCCTTCGCCCGGGCGACCTTCCTGTCGGACAACCGGGCCGATCTCGCCCGGGTCCGGGTGCCCACCCTGGTGGTGGAGTGCTCGAACGACGCGATCGCGCCGACGGGCGTGGGCGCGTTTGTCCAGGCGAGTATCCCGGGCAGTGAACTGGTGACGTTGCCGGCGACCGGCCACTGCCCGCAGCTCAGCGCGCCGGAGGCCACGGCGGCGGCGATCGTCGCGTTCGCAGGCGCCGGGCGGTGACGGACGAGGGCGCAGGTGAGGCGGTGTGCGCGGACTCCGGTCAGCAGCTCCCGTTCGCCGCGCTGCTGGAGGACAGCCTCGAGGATCTGTACGAGAACGCGCCCTGCGGCTACCTCTCCACCCTCCTGGACGGACAGATCGCAAAGATCAACCTTACTCTGCTCGGCTGGCTGGGCTACCGCCGCGACGAGCTGGTCGGGCGGCGCCGCTTCGCCGACCTGCTCACCGTCGGGGGGCGGATCTACCACGAGACCCACTTCGCCCCGCTGCTGCGCATGCAGGGCGAGATCAGCGGCATCGCCCTGGAGCTCAAGGCCGCCGACGGCACCCGGCTGCCGGTCCTGGTGACCTCGACGGTGCGGTCCGGCGACGACGGGCGGCCGCTGCTGATCCGCACCACGATCTTCGACGCCAGGGATCGTCGCGCGTACGAGACGGAGCTGCTGCGCGCCCGGCAGGAATCCGAGCGCGAACGCGCACGCCTGCAGCGCCTGGCCACCACGCTGCAGCGAACCCTGCTGCCTCCGGTCCTGCCGCCGGTGCCCGGCCTGGACGTGGCCGCGCACTACCACTTCGCCTCGACCGACGAGGTCGGCGGAGACTTCTACGACCTGTTCCCGCTCGCCACCGGCGCCTGGGGACTGTTCCTCGGTGACGTGCGCGGCAAGGGCGCCGCCGCCGCGGCCGTGACCTCCCTCGTCCGGTACACGCTGCGGGCCGCCGCCGTGTACGACCCGGACCCGGCCGCGGTGCTGGCCAACCTCAACACCGTCCTCGGCGCCGACACCGTCCTCGGCGCCGACACCGTCCCCGGCGACGAGGGCCACGACTACGAGCCGCGCTTCTGCACCGTGATCTTCGGACTGCTCACCCCTGGCGGAGACGCCGGCGGCTTCACCCTCGCCCTGGCCAGCGGCGGCCATCCCCCGGCGCTGCTGCTGCGGGCCGATGGCACAGCCACCTACCTGCCCACCCCCGGCGGTCAGCTCATCGGCGTCCTGCCCGACGCCCAGATCTCCACCACCCGCGTGCGCCTCGCACCCGGCGACACCCTGCTGCTCTACACCGACGGGCTGACCGAGGCCCGCACCGCCGGTGTCGACCGCCACCGCTACGGCGACGACGCACTGCTCAACCTCGCCGCCGGCCTGACCCCCACCACCGCGTCGGCAGCCGTCGACACCCTGATCGCCCTGTTGGACGGCTTCGGCGACGGACTCGACGACGACACCGCGGTCCTGGCCATCAGCGTGCCGGCCGACGGGGGCCAAGACCGTCCGCACGGGATCGGGATCGGCCGCCAGCCGGTCCTCGGGAAACCGCCGTCTTGAGGTACTGCCCGTTTCACGGGCACGTGATAGTCGGGCTGTATCAGCTTTCTTTATGCCACCTCCGGTATTGATGCCCGACTCGTCCGGTAGAGGCCTGGACCGTTCCGTCCACCGGCTGATGTGCCCGGGTCGAACGCTGGCTCGGCCGGTGACCGAGTCGATCACCGGCCGAGCGCAGGGTCCTGCTCTGCTTGCGTGCGCTACTTCCGAGAGTTCGTCTACGCCTGGTCGGGCTTCGGGGCCAGTGTGGGCGT
>NZ_JAMPTM010000273.1 GCF_025403375.1 Frankia gtarii | reverse complement strand
GCGGGTGGGTTTGACTGCTCGGGGTTGACGCGGGCTGCCTATGAAGCGGCCGGGGTGGATCTTCCGCGGACCGCTCAGGAGCAGTATGACGCGGGTCCACTTCTGCCAACGGGTACTGCGCCTGCGCCGGGGGACCTGGTGTTCTTCGGGAGCGGTCGGACCGACGTGACCCACGTTGGGATCGCGATCTCAGCTACCGAAATGATCGATGCGCCCCACAGAGGAGCAGTCGTCCGCATGGAATCTATTTGGCCTAATCTTGTGGGAATCACGCGCCCCGCAGGTCGGAGCTGAGGTGACCATTCCTTGGTGTGATGGCGATCCGCGTCGCTTTTCCTGCGTTGCCGTGAATGGAGTGTGGGGACAGGCAGACTACTTGGATCGTATGGTTCTCCGGCGTGGTGAGCTCCTGCTCGCCGTTCCTGTCGACTGGAGTGGGGCGATGGTAGATGACGGGAGTGGCCAGCGGGACTTGACCATGCTGGTCGTGCCCCGCATCGGGTGTCTGCGGGACACGGGCGAATTGTGGGAGCCGTACCTGCTGCTGGACGGTTCCGGTCAGGTGGTCGAGCCCGCCCGAGTCTATTTGAAGGATCTGCAGGCGGCTGGTCGGTCCGCGGCGACTCAACGTTCCTATGGCCTGGATCTCCTGCGCTGGTTCCGTTTTCTGTGGGCGATCGGCCTGTCCTGGGATGCGGCGGGGAGAATCGAGGCACGTGACTTTTCCTGCTGGCTGCGGGTCCTTGACAAGCCGGCGAGCGGCCCGGGAAGGAGGAGGGCGTCGGGGGCGGGTAGCCCCAATCCGGTCACGGGTAGACCCGCGCCGGGAGCGAAGTACGCGGCCCGGACAGTCGCGCATAGCGAGACGGTGCTGCGGGCCTTTTACGACTGTCATCGGCGTTGGGGAAGCGGACCGGCTGTCAATCCCTTTCCGCTGGTTCGGCAGCGGGAGGAGGGGCGTGCGCATGCGCACCACAATCCGTTGGAGCCGTTCCGCAACACCAGGGTCGGGTTGTATCGGCCGACGGTTCCGAAGCGGGTGCCTCGCGCGATCCCGGACGAGCGCTTCAACGAGTTGTTCGCCGCCCTGCTCAGCCACCGTGACCGCGCGCTGGTCGCGTTCTACGTGTCGACAGGCGCTCGGGCCAGCGAGCTGTTGGGGACCACGCAGGCGGACGCCGACCCAGGCCAGCAGCTGATCAGCGTGGTGCGCAAGGGCTCCCGCACCGTCCAGCGACTGCCGGCGTCGCCGGACGCGTTCGTGTGGCTCCGCCTCTACCAGCAGGAGCTCGACGGCCAGGCGCCGCGCGGGCGGGACGACCCGCTGTGGTGGACGCTGCGGCAGCCCCTACGCCCGTTGACCTATCACGCCGCCAGGGCAGCCTTCATCCGTGCGCAGGCTGTGCTGGGAAGTAACTGGACCTTGCACGATCTTCGTCATACCGCGGCCTACCGGATGGCACGGGATCCCGAGGTGGCGTTGACCGACGTGCAGTGGGTGCTCGGGCACGCGAGCCTGACCACGACCCAGATCTACACGACACCGTTCGAAGACGAGGTCCTCGCCGGGATGCGCGCCCACCACGAGCGCCGCGCCGCCGGCCGTGCCGCGCCGCCACCGCTGCCGGCCGCGGGCTACCGGACCGACAGCCTGCAGGTTCTGTTCGGGGGGCGAACGCCGTGACCGAACTCCTGGACCGGCAGCCGCCCCCAGACGGGTCGCGGGCTGAGGGCAGAACGCCGGCGACGCCTCGCGGCACCGCGGGTGCGGCGGCGCGGTTGCGGGGGCAGTTCCCGCCACGGAGGGTTCCGGTGTCCTGGCCGGCGACCACCCTCGGCCGTCACAGCATCGTCGAGCTGCTCGTTCCCCCGCCCTACGGGTCGGACAACCAGGCCGTGCAGTGGAAGCGCCGCAGCGGCATCACCGGTGTCCTGCGCTGGCTGCAGGGCCATCCGGGCGCGACCTGGCAGCAGCGCTGGCTTGCCACGGGCGTGGAGGACCTCGACGGGAAGTTCTGGCGGGACGTGGCGGCGGACTGGCTGCGGGACGTCGGTGACGACACCTACGAACGCCTCCTGTCGACCGGCCTGCTCGCGCTCATCTGCGGTGACGTTATCCGGCCCGGGGTGCGGTGGATGATGACGCGCCAGTCCCCACGTTTCCAGGCGGCTATGGAACGCTCCCGTGACCCCGAGGGTTTCGCCCGGCTGCGGGCATGCGCCGAGCAGAACCCGGCCGCGGCGCCGCTGATGGTCCGCCTCGCGCTCTACCGCGCCGCCACGATCATGGCCTGCAAGGGCGGGCTGGTCGCCGACATCGCTCCCGGCGACTGCGTCGAGCTACTCGACGTTCAAAGCTCGGTGCAGGCCAAGGGGGGCACCTGCAAGACCTACGTCTACCAGCTCCTCCACGATGCCGGGGTCTTTCCACCCGACGCGCCACCCACGATCCGGGCGTTCCGCGGCGCGACCGGCCAACTCACCGTCGAGGCCCTCGTCGCCCGCTACTCACTGCGCTGCCAGCCGGTGCGCGACCTCATCGTCGACTACCTGCGCCACCGGCAGCCCGCCGTGGACTACGTCAGTCTCAAGGAACTCGCCGACCGGCTCGCCGGCCTGTTCTGGCACGACCTGGAACGCCACCATCCCGGCATCCACTCCCTGCACCTGCCCCCCGAAGTGGCCGCGGCCTGGAAGCAACGCATCCAGGTCCGGACCAAGAAGGTGGTCGGCAGCGACGGGGAACCCGTCGACGTCGAAACCCCGCGGGTCAACGCCAAGAGCTGCATGTTCTCGGTGCGCGCCTTCTACCTCGACATCGCGCAGTGGGCGTTGGAGGACCCGGCCCGATGGGGCCCCTGGGCCACGCCTTGCCCCGTCACACCCGCCGACGTTGACCGGTGGAAGGACCGGATGCACCGCAAGGCCCGGATGGACCAGCGCACTCGGGAACGCCTACCGGTACTGCCGGCCCTCGTCCGCGCCGTCGAGCAACGCCGCCGTGACACCGCCGAACGCCTTGCCGCCGCATGCGCCACCCAGCCCGGCGACTCGTTCACCGCCACCGGACGCACCTTCCTCCGACCGCCCATGCCGAGCTCCGGCGGCACGAGGGTCTGGGCCGACGACCCGACCACCGGCGCCCGCTACAATCTGACCTTCGAGGAACACGAGGCGTTCTGGGCTTGGGCCACCGTCGAGATCCTGCGGCACACCGGTATCCGCGCCGAGGAACTCCTCGAACTCACCCACCACAGTTTCGTCCAATACCAGCTTCCCACCACCGGTGAACTCGTCCCTCTCCTGCAGATAGCACCGTCGAAAACAGACACCGAACGACTTCTGCTGGTCAGCCCGGAACTCGCCGACGTCCTGAGTGCCGTGATCTGCCGGGTCCGCGACACCACCGGCGCAGTGCCTCTCGTCCCCTCCTACGACATCCACGAACGCCTCTGGCTCCCGCCGATGCCGCTGCTGTTCCAGCGACGCTGGGGCGCCGAGAACCGTGCCCTACCACGCCGGGCCATCGAAAGAGCACTCGATAACGCCCTCGCGCACTCCGGACTGACCGGACCGGACAACAAACCTCTCGACTTCACCCCACACGACTTCCGCCGCATCTTCGTCACAGACGCGGTGATGAGCGGACTGCCACCCCACATCGCCCAGGCCATCTGCGGGCACCGCGACATCAACACCACCATGGGATACAAGGCGACCTACCCCGCCGAAACCATCGAAGCGCATCGCGCCTGGATCTCCCGCCGCCGTTCCGTGCGACCCAGCGAAGAATACCGCGCACCGACAGAACAAGAATGGGAAGACTTCTTCGGCCACTTCCAGCGCCGCAAAGTATCGCTCGGCACCTGCGGACGCGCCTACAACACCCCCTGCATCCACGAACACGCCTGCATACGCTGCCCGATGCTACGCCCCGACCCACGCCAACGGCCACGACTCGTCGAGGTCCGCGACAACATCCAAGACCGCATCACCGAAGCCGAACAGCAAGGATGGCTCGGAGACATCGAAGGACTCACCATCAGCCTCGCCGCCGCGAACACCAAACTCACCGACCTCGACCGCCTTACCAGCCGACAGGCCACCGTCCACCTCGGCATGCCAGACCTCCACCACCTCGCCGCACGCACCATCGTTCGCACTGCACCCGAGAACCAGGCACCCGAATAAGGCGCGTCCGCAAGTTCTGTCCGGTATGCGCAAGTTCAGAGAACCGGCCGAAGGCGGCTTCGACTGCTCCGGTCTCACCCGGGCCGCTTATTTGGCCGCCGGGATTGACCTGCCCCGCACCGCACAGACCCAGTATGAGGCCGGGTCCGTGGTCCCGCCCCGGGAACCACTCCAGATCGGCGACCTCGTTTTCTACGGCACCGCCAGCAACATCCACCATGTCGCGATCTATATCGGAGACGGGCAGATGATCACAGCTCCAGGGCGTAAAAAAGTGGTCAAAATCGCTCCATATAGGTGGCAAAAGGACGACTATTTCGGCGCAACCAGGCCGGGCAAGTAGGGCAATGTAGGTTCTCAAAACAGCTGACAGTTTCTCAAAAAAGATGTCACCGATCTGTCGCCGACTGGCCAGATCGATGAGAAGGTGGCTCGGCGTGGCGTCCCGGGTTCGGCGGTGCGCGGAGTAACCCTGATCGGTTGGTGGCGGTTCGTCACGGTCTGGGCGAAGTGTCTGGGTCCGGTACCGGTCGGAAGCCGGGACCGAGGTGGACACGACGTTGGACCGTGTCGCCGTGGATGACCTGACGGCGTGCCCGCCGGTGCGGAGTTCCACTGCTACAAAGCCGCGTACTACTCGGGCTGGTACTGGTCGCGCATCGTCGGCCGTGACGGCTCCGGCGCCGATCACCGAGGTCGGACAGGTGGTAGGACGGCCTCGTGTCCTCCCAGCCCCCAGCCAGGCCACCCGCGCGGCGCGGGAACGAGGCAGGTCGTTCGGAGTTGTCGGTGAGGCACGCTACCCTCAGATCAGCTCAAGAGAGGACCCCGGCGGCGTCGAGGTCGACGGGTGTCGGGGTCGCTCCTGATTGGCGTCTGGAACATACCCTCGAACATGACGCTGAGACATTCAGTGTCACTCGTTGTGATTGACGCCTCTGGTGCGCCGGGCCTTCTCGCAGGACACGAGGAAGGACCTTCAGGCACAGTGCAACTGATCAAGGCTCGCGTCACTGACTATCGGTCCGTCGAGGACTCCGACAGCTTCGACATCGAGAAGGATGTCACCTGCCTCGTCGGGAAGAACGAGTCGGGCAAGACGACCCTCCTCCAAGCGCTTTTCCGGCTCAACCCGGTGGAGCCCGCCGCCTTCGACGAGGTGGTCGACTTCCCTGCCCGCAAGACCCGCGAACGCAAGCAGCTCCCTGCCGGCGAGAAGATTCCCGTGCTCACGGCGACGTTCCGTCTCGACGACACCATCATGAAGGCCATCGAGGAGGAGCTCGGCCCAAAGGCCATGAGGAGCCCCGAGTTCGCCGTCGAAATCGGCTACCGCGACAAGTCCAAGTCGTTCAGCTTCTCCTACAACGAGGCCGCGGTCGTCGACCACCTGCGATCCACCCTGGACCTTCCGGCCGCGGGCGCCAAGGCCATCGGGAGCGTGAAGACCGTCACGGACTTCCTCGATGCCCTTGACGAGCTGAAGGAGCCCCCTTCCGACGCGACCGCGTTGGCCGACCGCCTCCGCGGCTGGCGCAACGGCAGCCTCGGGTGTCACCTCATCGACCAGTACGCCAATCCGTCCATGCCGAAGTTCGTCTACTTCGCGGACTACGACACGATGCCGGGCAAGGTCGCACTGCCCGATCTGATCCGGCGGCGACAGTCAGGAGACATTACGCGCGGCGAGCGTGCGCTGCTGAGCCTCCTGGACATGGCGGGCGTGTCACCGGAGGAGTTCAAGAACACCGACCAGCACGAACGGCTTCTCCGTGAGCTGGAGAACTCCGGCAACGTCATCTCGGACGAAGTCTTCGAGTACTGGTCGCAGAACAAAGAGCTGGAAGTCCAGCTGAAGGTCCTGCCCCCTGAGGTCGGGGCCACCGCGCCCTTCGACGAGGGGCCGATCCTCCAGGTCCGCGTCTTCAACCGCCGGCACCGCGCCTCGGTGCCCTTCGACGACCGGTCCCGCGGCTTCGTCTGGTTCTTCTCCTTCCTTGCCTACTTCAACGAGCTGGAGGCGGCCGGCACCACGGACCTGATCCTCCTCCTAGATGAGCCGGGCCTGTCCCTGCATGGCCGCGCCCAGGGGGACCTGCTCCGCCTGATCGACGAGCGACTGGCGCCCAAGCACCAGGTCCTCTACACCACCCACTCCCCGTTCATGGTCGACCCGGACAACATCCAGAGGGTCAGGACGGTTATCGACATGGAGCGCGGCGGAGCGAAGGTTTCCTCGGAAATCTTCAAGGCTGACGAGGACACTGCGTTCCCGCTCCTGACCGCGATGGGCATCGAGATGACCCAGACGCTGTTCGTGGGCGAGCACACCCTGCTCCTCGAAGGCCCGAGCGACCTGATCTACCTGGACATCCTCACGGATGTCGCCGAGGCGAAGGGGTCCATCGGACTCGACCCCCGCTGGGTGAAGACCCCCATCGGCGGCTCCGGGAAACTGTCTACCTTCGTGACCCTCCTGGGCGCGAACAAGCTGAACGTCGCGGTTCTCGTCGACTCCAGCACCAAGGACGTCGGGGCCGTCCAACGTCTTCGGGACAATGGCCAGCTGGCCAAAAACGGACTCCTCCAGATCAGCGAGTTCACTGGTACAGCCGACGCAGACATCGAGGACCTGTTCGACCGGGGCTTCTACCTCGAACTCGTCAACCGCGCTTACACACCCCAGCTAACCACCCCGATCCGCGCTTCAGAACTCAACGCGAAGGACCCCCGTGTCCTTCGGCAGATCGAGGCGGTGTTCAAGAAGCGGAAGATCGCCACAAGGTTCAACCACTACAAGCCGGCGGCGGTTCTCCTCCGAGAGCAGGCCGCGCTCGCCCCGCGCATCGACGCGGAAACGATCACGCGTGCCGATCTGCTGTTTACGCGACTCAACTCCCTGCTCCCCAAGCGCTGAGCTGACCTCGCCTGAGCGACGGGGCGGACCGGCGGGGGGCTGTGCGCGGCGAGCGGGGCCGTTTTCGGGATGTTTCCAGGCTGGTTCATCAGCTGCTTCGGGCGCTCATCCGCAACCGACCATCGCTGGTGCTCGGAGCGTGCGCCTGCGGGGTGCACGCTCCGTGTAGCCATGAGGACCCCGCCCGGCCGCAGCGACCGCGATGCAGGCGGTCTGGCCGATCGCAACCGGCACCGCTCCGAGGGAAACGGCAGATCGTTGAGAACCAGCCTGACGCCAGCTCGATGAGAACGTGCGCCAAAGCGCTGGTACTCCGGACTTCTGGCGACATGAAAGATGAAAACCTACAGGCAAACATGCGCATTCGATGCGACGCCCCGACAAAGACTTACTGGGACCGAAGCGCCTCTGTCTACCGAGATAGGCCGCGCGGACGGTCGCCGAGCAGGCGGCGTGATGGCCGGATTCGAGCCGTAGCGGTCGTCATTGCTGCGGGTGGCTGGGAGCCGGTGGGGTCAGGGCGAGGGTGACGAGATCGAGCGCGCCGCGGGCGGCGCGGTCCAGTCCGGCGGCGGTGCGCTCGAAACTCTCTCGTGGATCGGGGCCAGACAGCGGCGGGTCGGGAATCTCGTGATTGCTCAGGGGGCCGAGGATCACCTGCTGGACGGACGCGATCGTGTCCAGGATGCGGCAGACGCCGGTGAGGAGGTCGGCTCGGGTCGTGTCCGCGTCCCTGGCCACGGTCGTGGCGAGATCTGCGGCGGCCAGTCCGGGGATGGTGTCCCCGAGGTCGCGCGCGAGGCGGTCTGCCGCGTCGGCCAGCAGGTAGAGGAGCCTGACGGCCTCGGTATGGCGTGCTATCCCCGCCAGGTCAGGGTCTTGCAGCGTCCTGCGCAGAGCCAGGGCGTGGTGGGCGACGCGCGCGCTGGCCGGCGCAAGCGGTGCCCTGTCCAGCGCCCAGGTGACCCGGCTGCTGTAGCAGCCGAGACCCGCGACGCCGCCGAGTACCGCCAGCCCTCCCGCCGCGAGGCCATGGATACCACCGGGACTGGCGAACGGCGGCCACACGATCAGGCACGCGACCGCGGGCAGCATGAGCAGCAGCTGGGCGACGATCGGGATCAGCATCCGGCGACGCCGGTAACGCCGGGCCGCCCGCTTGACCCGCGGGTCGATGGTCAGTGCGTCGTGCACGTCGTGGGTACCTCCTCCGACACCACGGTGCCCGTGGACAGCGGGACGAGCAGCAGCCGCTCGGTTTCGAGGAAACACGGGCTGTCCCTCACGGTTCGATGATGGCTGAGGGCGCGGTAGTGGGAGCGCTGTCGACTGGATCACGGCGCCTACGTTCAGGCGGTATCGGAGGTGTTCGCGATGCTGCTCATGGGGTCGAGCACCTCCCACTGCTGGAGCTTGTCGAGCAATTGGTTGCGGTCGAGGGCGTAGAGGGTCGCGAGGGTGCGCAGGTCCCCTTCGCGGATCGAGAGGACCTGGCCGGCGTAGTCGCCGCGTTCCCGCTGGATCTCGACGGCCCAGCGGCGCAGCGGTCCGGCGTCGTCGGTGGGTACGCGGGTCAGGGCGGGCAGGTTGAGCACGATGCGGACCGCCCGCGGCGGGAGTGGGCCGGGTTGTCCGCCGGGCAGCAGGTCGTGGACGGGGACGCCGTAGAACGCGGCGAGTGCGGCGAGCCTCTGCATGCTGAGCATGCGGTTGCCGCGTTCGTAGGAGCCGAGCGCCGCGACCTTCCACTGGCCGCGCGAGAGGGCCTCGACCTGCTGAAGAGTGCGGCCCTGCTGGGCGCGGATGGTGCGCAGTCGGATGCCTACCTCGCGGGCGTAGGCACGATTCTCGCTGGTAATGGGCATGTTTCCTC
>NZ_JAMPTM010000272.1 GCF_025403375.1 Frankia gtarii | reverse complement strand
CCGCCAGCGCGGACCCCGCGACCACCCAAACCGCCGCGAACACCGCCCCGGCGCAGGCCGATCCCACCCGGGGCGACGATCTCACCCCACCGCCGGAAACAGCCGCTCCAGGATGACCGCCACCCCGTCCTCGTCGTTGGACGCGGTGATCTCGTCGGCGGCGGCGAGGACGTCCGGGTGGGCGTTCGCGACGGCGACCGAGTACCCGGCCCAGGCGAACATCGGCAGGTCATTCGGCATGTCACCGAAAGCGATGACGTCGCGGGCGGTCATTCCCCGCTCGGCGGCGAGCTCCGCCAGCGCCACGGCCTTGGACACCCCCGGCCCGGCGATCTCGACGAGGTCCACGCTCGACGTCGTGACCACGGCGTCCGTCCCGGCAAGCGCGACGATTGCGTCGTACACCTCGGTGAACGGCTGACCCCCGCGGCGGACCAGTAGCTTCGTCGCCGGCAGGGCCAGCAGCAGCTCGGGGAACGCCGCGACCAGCTCCTCGGGATCCGGCCACATCGTCTCGAAGGCCGGTTCCCGGCCGAACCGGACGCCGCTTTCCACGGCGAACGCCGCGTCCGGCACCGCGGCGCGGATGGCGCGGGCCAGCCGCAGCGCGGTGGCCTGCTCCAGGTACCGGTGGCTGACCGGCACGCCCGAGTCCAGGTCGAACACGAGCGCTCCGTTCGCGCAGATCGCGAGGCCGGAGGCCGACGTCTGCGCCACGACGGCCGCCATCACCCGGCTCGGCCGCCCGGTGACGAACACGACGGTCGCCCCGCAGCGCTCCACCCGCCGCAGGGCCGCGCGGGTACGCGCCGAGACGGTGCCGTCGTTGCGGATCAGCGTCCCGTCCAGATCGGTGGCGACGAGAGCAGGCGAGAACACAGTGACCCAGTCAACCAGCAACGCGTCGCGGACACGGCGGAATCCGCCAGCATCGCCGCCGACCGCGGGCCGGCGGCGCGGGAACTCCGGCCACCTCCGGCCAGGGCTGTCGGTGTCCGTGACCGTTGCAGGTGTTCGGCGCGGATGTCGACGACCCGGTGACAGGTAGCATGCCGAGCATGGTTCCTGCCGATCGGCCCGGGTCGTCGCCGTCCGGTCGTCTCTCCCGACCCGGGGCGGACGGGGATCCGCTCAGTCCCGGCGGTACCGCCGACGATCCCGGCGCGGCGATCGGCAGTACGCCCACTGCCACCGGGGCGAATACAGTCAGCGGAAAAACATTCGACGAACTCTTCGCTGAGGTTGCCGACAAATGGCAGCGCCGGGCGTCCGGCTCGGGAACGGTCGCCGCTCTCGACAAGGGCGTTCATCATCTCGGTAAGAAACTTGTCGAGGAGGCCGCCGAGGCCTGGATGGCGGCCGAGCACGAAGGTCGCGAACGGGCCGCGGAGGAGATCTCCCAGCTGCTCTACTGGAGTCAGCTCCTCATGATTTCGCTGGGTCTTTCCCTCGACGACGTATACTCCCACCTGTGATCACCCCCCTGTCCTTCCCCGTAGACGCTGAGTAGTGACGATGCTTCGTATTGCGGTTCCGAACAAAGGGTCGCTTTCTGCGGCCTCCAGCCAGTTGCTCGCAGACGCCGGCTACAATGCCCGGCGTGAGTCCGCGGAGCTGGTTATCACCGATGTCGAGAACGACATCGAGTTCTTCTTCCTGCGGCCGCGCGACATTGCCGTCTATGTCGGTTCGGGGCGTCTCGATCTCGGAATCACCGGTCGCGACCTGCTCCTGGACAGCAACGCCGCCGCGGCGGAGCTGCTGCCGCTCGGGTACGCGCACGCCACCTTCCACTACGCCGCCCCGGAGGGGGCGCTTGCGGACGTGACGGAGCTGCAGGGCAAGCGGATCGCCACGTCGTTCCCGGCGCTGGTGCGGGCGGACCTCGCCGGCCGCGGCGTCACCCCGGCGAACATCGTGACCCTCGATGGCGCGGTGGAGACGGCGGTGCGGCTCGGGGTCGCGGACGCGGTCGCCGACGTGGTCGAGACCGGCCGGACGCTGCAGGCCGCCGGGCTGGAGCTGCTCGGCGAGCCGGTCCTGCGGTCCGAAGCCATCGTCATCGCCAAGCGGGGGGCGGAGCTGTCCACGGCGCATGAGCGGTTGCTGCGCCGTGTGCAGGGCGTCCTCGTCGCTCGGCGGTACGTGATGATGGACTACGACGTGCCGAGCGCGGTGCTGGAGAAGGCGTGTGACATCACGCCTGGCTACGAATCGCCGACGATATCGCCGCTGCAGCGGGAGGAGTGGGTCGCCGTGCGGGCGATGGTGCCCCGCGCGGAGGTCAACCGCACGATGGACGACCTGTGGGACCTGGGCGCCCGCGGAATCCTCGTCTCCAGCATCCAGGCCTGCCGGCTGTAACGCCCCCTGCCGCCGTCGTTCGCCTCCACTCCTCCCCGGGGTGGATCAGCGGCGGCTGCCCAGGATCAGTGACATGCCCTCACTGCGCGTCGCGGTGCTGAGGAACTGGCCGCGCACCGCGGAGGTCACCGTGGTGGCACCCGGCTTGCGCACCCCCCGCATCGACATGCACAGGTGCTCCGCCTCGACGACGACCATCACCCCGCGCGGTTCCAGCACGTCGACGAGGGCGTCGGCGACCTGGGAGGTCAGCCGCTCCTGGACCTGCGGCCGGCGGGCGTAGAGATCCACCAGCCGGGCCAGCTTGGACAGGCCGGTGATCTGGCCCCTGTCGTTCGGGATGTAGGCGACGTGCGCCCGGCCGGAGAACACCACCAGGTGGTGCTCGCACAGCGACGAGAAGTCGATATCGCGCACCAGCACCATCTCGTCGTGGCCCTCGTCGAAGACGGTGGTCAGAACGTCGGACGGTTCCCGCCCCAGTCCCTCCACCGCCTCGCGATAGGCCCGTGCGACGCGATCCGGCGTCTTCTGTAGACCCTCGCGGTCCGGGTCTTCACCGATCCCGATGAGCAGCTCGCGCACGGCACGGGCCACCCGGTCGTGATCGAACGGGCGTACCTGCTGCGGCCGGCCCCGACCGCGGATTGGCGAAGCCGGGGAGGCCTCAGTGGCCGCGCCGTTGCCAGGCGTGCTGGAACCGGCGAGGGCGAAGCCGTCCGATTCGGCGCCATTCACCTCTGGTGACGCGCCGGAACCCACCCGCTCATCCGTGAACGCCTCGGGGAAATCGGACGTCAACGGCGTCTCCTGTCGTCGTCGTTTGGCCAGCTCGGCGGGGCCCATGGGTTAGCGATCCGTGGGCCCTCGGACGGACCTTCGCCGCCGGCGGGAGCCGGGGAGCCCTGGCCCTGCGGATAACCCGATCCCTGGGGATAACCGTGCCCACCGGGGCTGCCATTCCCGTTCCCGCCCGGACCAACCGGATTACCGTGCCCGGCCGGATCCGTCCCGGGCGCACCCGGCGCACCGTTGCCCGTGCGGCCGGTGGCTCCGTTGCCGTGACCGGGGTCCTTCACCAGGTCGGCGACGCCGGAGGGAACCAGCCCCAGTTCGGCCGGGGTCTGCACCGGCGGGCGGTCCGAGGGGATGCGCCGACCGACGCCGGTGTAGGTGCCGCGCACCGGCCGCTTCTGCACAGTCGCGAAGACCTCCGCGACGTCGTCCCTACTCAGGGTCTCGGTGTCCATCAGCCGCAGCACGAGGTTGTCGAGCACGTCGCGGTAGGTGACCAGGATCTCCCAGGCCTCGTCGTGCGCGGCCTCGATGAGCCGGCGAACCTCGACGTCGATCTCGCTGGCGACCTCCTCGGAGTAGTCGCGCTGGTGCCCGACCTCCTTGCCGAGGAAGACCTCGCTGCTCTCGCTGCCGAACTTGATTGCGCCGAGCTTGTCGCTCATCCCGTACTGAGTGATCATTGCCCGGGAGATCTGCGTCGCCTTCTCGATGTCATCGCTGGCCCCGGTAGTGGGGTCGTGGAACACCAGCTCCTCGGCAGTGCGGCCACCGAGGAGCACGGCGAGCCGATCCAGCATCTCCGAGCGGGTCGACAGGTACTTGTCCTCCAGCGGGAGCTGCATCGTGTAACCGAGTGCGCGGCCCCGAGGCAGAATTGTGATCTTGTGTACCGGGTCGGAGTTCGGAAGCGCGTGCGCGACGAGGGCGTGCCCGCCCTCGTGGTAGGCGATGCGCTTCTTCTCCTTGTCGCTCATCGCCCGGGTCTTGCGCTCCGGGCCGGCCATCACCCGGTCGATCGACTCCTCCAGCAGCGCCGAGGAGATGAACTTCAGGTTGGACCGGGCCGCGAGCAGAGCGGCCTCGTTCAGCACGTTGGCCAGGTCCGCACCGGTGAAGCCCGGGGTGCGCCGGGCGATGACCATCAGGTCGGCATCCGGACCGATCGGCTTGCCCTTGGCGTGCACCCGCAGGATGGCCTCGCGGCCCAGCAGGTCCGGGCGGTCGACGACGATCTGGCGGTCGAAACGGCCGGGCCGAAGCAGCGCCGGGTCGAGGATGTCGGGCCGGTTCGTCGCCGCGATGAGAATGACGCCACCCTTGACGTCGAACCCGTCCATCTCGACGAGGAGCTGGTTGAGGGTCTGCTCGCGCTCGTCGTGTCCGCCGCCGAGCCCGGCACCGCGATGACGACCGACGGCATCGATCTCGTCGACGAAGATGATCGCTGGCGCGTTCGCCTTGGCCTGCTCGAACAGGTCCCGAACTCGGCTGGCGCCGACACCGACGAACATCTCGACGAAGTCGGAACCCGAGATCGAGTAGAACGGCACGCCGGCCTCGCCGGCGACGGCCCTGGCCAGAAGGGTCTTACCGGTGCCCGGCGGGCCGTAGAGCAGAACACCCTTGGGGATCTTCGCGCCGATTGCCTGGAACTTACTCGGGTTCTCCAGGAACTCCTTGATCTCCTGGAGCTCCTCGATCGCCTCGTCCGCGCCGGCCACGTCCGTGAAGGTCGTCTTCGGCGTGTCCTTGCTCACCAGCTTGGCCTTGGACTTGCCGAAGTTCATCACCCGGTTGCCGCCGCCCTGCATCTGGTTCATGAAGAAGAACAGAAGCAGGACCACCAGCAGCACAGGCAGCAGGTTCAGCAGGAGGGAGACCAGGATGTTTCCGCGATCGACGGAGACGTCGTAGGCGACGCGCTTGTTCCGCAGCTCATTGGCGAGAACGACACCCTGTTCAGTGACATAGGACGACTCGAACTTCCGGCCGTCCTTCGTCTGGATCTGGATGAGCTGCTTCGAGTCTTCGATCTTGGCCTTCGTCACCCGGCCTTCGTCGATCTGCTGCTGGACGAAGTTCAGGTCTCGCTTGCCGTACTCACTGGGACCCGAGAGGACACCGGTCGTGAGAATGATCACGAACAGGACCAGGAGCAGCAGTGGCACCCAGCTGCGGAAAATTCTTCTTGGAGTCATCTGTCTGGAGCGCCGGACACGAGCGCTCCACCCTCCTGACGTGTGTACTGCCCTCGATCGGGATTCCCTTGTGCCGAGGGTACCGCCGGTGCGCGCGTCTCACCGCGCGTACATCCGACCAACGGACCGGCAGGCCGCGCTGTTCCGGGCTGGACGATCTGGTGGCGCACGGGGGTGCACCCGCGGTCTCGACGCCGGGCTGCGCCGCCCGGATCGCTCAGGCCGGGGCCCCGCGCTCGATCGCCGCGGGCGTCAGGGTCCCGACGAAGGAGAGCGTCCGATAGTACTCGGAGTAATCAAGCCCGTACCCGACGACGAAGGCGCTGGGAATGTCGAAGCCGACATACCGGACGTCCACGTCGACCGTGATCGCTTCCGGCTTGCGGAACAGGGCCAGCACCTCCAGTGAGGCGGGCCCGCGCGAGCGCAGGTTCTTCAGCAGCCACGACAGGGTCAGGCCCGAGTCGATGATGTCCTCCACGACGAGCACGTCGCGGCCCTCGATCGAGCGGTCCAGGTCCTTGAGGATGCGCACCACCCCGGAGGAGGAAGTCGACGACCCGTAGGACGAGACGGCCATGAACTCCATGGTCAGCGGCACAGTAAGGGCCCGGGAGAGATCGGCCATCACCATCACGGCGCCCTTGAGCACGCCGACCAGGAGGATCTCCCGGCCGGCATAGTCGGCGTCGACCCGGGCCGCGAGCTCCGCGATCTTCGCGGCGATCTCGTCGGCGGTGACGAGGACCTCGTCGATGTCGGGGTGCGTCGCGGCCGCCGGCGGGCGGTCGTGGGGGCTGCCGGCATCGGGTGTCGTCGTCGCGGACTGACTCACCTGATCGTCCTCCTCGAGGTACGCCGCTGCGGCGGGATCCGGCCCACGGCCGGCGGGTCCGGCGGGTGGCCACGGCGGAGCCACTGGTCCGGTGAGTGTGATCCGGTCCGCCCAGCGCCGGGCGAGGACACCACCCGGCAGCGGCACGGGTTTCTGGCCGCGCCAGCGCGTCACGAGTTCCTCCACCGCCCAGACGTGCTCGGCGCGCAACGCCGAGGCCGAGGCGCCGACGTCGAGTGCGGCCCGGCGCAACACGCGTCCGCGGATCGCGGCGGGCAGGGCGGCCAGGGCCGCCACGCCGAAGCCGACCTCCCCGCCGGTCGAACCGGAGGCCGCAGCGGTGATTGGACCGCTCCTCGGGCCCGAACCCGGGCCGCCTGGTGCGATGACGGCGGCGGTGACGGTCGCGGCGTAGGCATCGGTGGCCGCCGCGTCCAGCGCGTCCGCATCGGCCCGCAGCAGCTCGGCGCCGCGGGCCAGGGACTCGGCGATGCCCGGTCCGAGCTCGGCCTCCAGCAGCGGCAGGACCCGGTGACGCACCCGTGCCCGGGCGAACGCCGGATCCTCGTTGGTTGGATCGTCCCAGACCGGCAGCCGCTCGGCGAGGCAGGCGGCCCGGGTCTGAGCGCGACGCAGGTGCAGCAGCGGGCGGCGCAGCAGGCCGTCGCGCGGGCGCATCCCGCCGAGCGAGCGGGCCCCCGAGCCCCGCGCGAGCCGCAGCAGCACCGTCTCGGCCTGATCGTCCAGGGTGTGACCGATCAACACCGCGCGGGCGCCCAACCGGTCGGCCGCGGCCAGCAGCGCGCCGCGGCGGGCATCGCGGGCGGCGCCCTCCGATCGCGGCGCGTGCGCGGTAAGGACCTCCACGGGGCGCAGCCCGAGGACTCGTCCCAGTTCGGCGACGCCGCGTGCGCGCTCGGCCGAATCGGGATCCCAGCCGTGATCGACCACCAGTAGCCCGGCTCGCAGGGCCCGGCGGGGGGCCACGAAGGCGAGCGCCGCGGCGACAGACAGCGAATCCGGCCCGCCGGAGCAGGCGACCAGCACCAGCTCACCCGGGTCGAGATCGGCGACCGCGTTGCGGACCGCGAGCCGGACCGCGGCCACCGCGGGATCCGGCGCTCGGCCGGCTCGTGCCGGCCGGGCGGGTGAGGTGCCGGGCGGCCCGGAAGCCACATCGGGGTGGTCACCGCCGGTGGCAGACCGGGTCACCGCGTCGGCCGACAGCTGGACGCGCAGGAGGGCGTCCAGCGGACCACGACCGTCACGCCGAAATCGACGGGCGACTACCCAGGACGCGTTGCATCCATGCGGTGGGATCGGCCAGCTCCGCGCGGGTCGGGAGCGTCGTCGGTGACTCCCAGACCGTGTTGAAGCCCGTCACCCCGGACTCGGCGACGACGGCCCGGACAAAGGCACCGCCCTGGCGGTACTGCTGGAACTTGAGGTCCAGCCCGAGTAGGCGGCGGATGAACCGGTCGAGCGGCGAGCCGCCGTCACGGCGGCCCTCGAACTTCGACCGGATATCGGCCACGGTGGGGACCACCCGGGGCCCGACGGCATCCATTACCTGGTCCGCGTGGCCCTCCAACAGCGTCATGATCGCCTGGAGGCGGTCGAGCACCGCCCGCTGGGCCGGGGTCTGTAGTGCCTCGACCACGCTCGGGCTGTCGGCGCCGCGGTCGAACACCGCCCCGCGTACCGCGGCCACCGCCGAGCGGACCCGGTCCGCCAGGACGTCCGGATCGAGATCGGTGGCCTCGATGAACGCGGTGATCTCGGACTCCAGGTGGGACCGCAGCCACGGCACGGCGGTGAACTGGGTCCGATGGGTCTGCTCGTGCAGGCAGACCCACATTCGGAAGTCACGCGGCACGACGCCCAGCGTGGCCTCGGCATGGGCGATGTTGGGCGCAACAAGGCTCAGCCGACCGACCGCGTCCGGCGTGGCCGACTCCCCGCCGGGGCCGGTGAGGTACTCCTCGGGCGGCAGGAACACCTCGTACTGGCCCAGTACCTTGCCGGCGAGGTAGGCCAGCGCCGTGCCGAGCTGGATGCCGGTGACCCGCCGACCGATGGCAGTGGAGAAGGTGCCTCGCTGCTGATCGGACAGCTTGCTGAGCAGAGGCGTGGTGAGTACCCGCAGACCGGCGACGTTGGAACGCACCCATTCGGGCCGGTCGACGACGTTGATGGGGGTGATGGCGCCGACGGGCGTGAGGTGGGTGTAGTCCTCCACGTGCCGCTCGGCTTCCACCGCGAGGCGGCGGAGCTCGGCGACGACCTCGCCGGCCTGCTCCCGGGCGATCTGCGGGCCGGGGCGGACCAGCCTCCTCGCCGTCGTCACGGCGAGTTCCCAGTCGACCAGCTCGGCGTCCACGAATCCGAGCGTACCGGGCCGGCCGTCGCTCTGCTCCCGCGTCGCCGACCCCGGGGCGCGGCGCGGGCTCCGGCCGGGCCGGTCGGTTCCGGGGATCGCCACCGTTTCAGCGGGCCGGGACGGTCGGCGCGCCGCGTGCGGCCGGTGCCGGCGCGGGGCAGCCGCAGCCGGCGAGCGCCGCCGCGACCCGGTCGAGCGCGGCCTTGGTACCGCCCGCCTCCTCCGCCGGGGACAGGAAGGCGAACAGCAACAGCCGCCCGTCGGCGTCGACGAGCTGGCCGGCGAGGCTGCTGACATTGCGCAGCGTGCCGGTTTTGGCCCGGACGTCGCCCGCGCCGGGCGCCGTGTCCGCGGTGGCGTAGCGGTCGTTCAGGGTGCCGGAGAAGCCGGCGACCGGCAGGCCGGTCAGCACGGTTCGCAGGGCGGGCC
>NZ_JAMPTM010000271.1 GCF_025403375.1 Frankia gtarii | reverse complement strand
GGGTAGCCTTGCTCGGGCTCGGGGCCGGGCAGCGATTCCCGAAAGGCATAGATCGGGAAGCCGCCGGTCGAGGTGCCCGGCCCGTCGATCGGGTGAGGTTCCTGCGCCGGGTGGCCCTGGGATGCGGGATAGCCGCGCTGGCCGGGTTGGCTTTGCTGGCCGGGTTGGCTTTGCTGATCGGGGTAGCCGTGTTGGTCGGGGTAGCCGTGCGATTCGGGGTAACCGTGCGGGGTCGCACTCTGATTGGTCAAGGTGGGCCTGCCCTCATCGGTGTCCATAACCTGTGGCGCACGCGGAGCACGCACCGTGTTACGCGCATGTCCGGTCGATGGCTCCCGTGTCGATCGGCCAGACTAGGCCAGTCTGGCGTAGGAAACTCGAGCACTCGCCGCATCAGTGCCCCGGGAGCGTGAAAGATACCTTCCGTCGGGATCGAATCCGGATGATCCTTCGTCTCGGCGGCGTCCCGATCGTCCCGATGGCGTCCCGATGGCGTCCCGACGGCTCCGGGGCGTCCGTGTGGGCTATCCGCAGGTGGTCGGTCGGTTTCCACGGCGCCGCAACTGGCATGCTGGCTCAGGGCCGGCGGATCGACCGGTGGGGGCGCCCGAACCGGTGGGTGCCGTCGCCTGGTCCGTTCCGACCCCCGCCCGCTGTCGCGATCATGCGAGGCCCGGCGGTCCGGACGGATCGGCCCGTGCATCGTCCTGATCGGTGCTCCGTCACTGTGATCAGCCCCATTGTTGTGGAGAGGAAGCGCCTGTGACCGTCGAGGTTGGCTCCGTCGCCCCGGACTTCTCGCTGAAGGACCAGAACAACGAGACCATCACCCTGTCGGAGTTCCGCGGCAAGCGGAACGTCGTCCTGCTGTTCTACCCGCTGACCTTCACCGGCGTCTGCCAGGGCGAGCTGTGCTCGGTCCGGGACGACCTCGGCTCGTTCCAGAACGACAACGTCCAGGTACTGGCGGTCTCCGTCGACTCGCCGTTCGCCCACAAGGTGTGGGCCGAGCAGCAGGGCTACGAGTTCCCGCTGCTCGCCGACTTCTGGCCGCACGGCGCGGTCGCGGAGGCCTACGGCATCTTCAACGCCGAGCGCGGCATCGCCGTGCGCGGCACCTTCGTGATCGACAAGGAGGGTGTCGTGCGTTGGAAGGTCGTCAACAACATCCCCGACGCGCGGGACCAGGCCGAGTACCTCAAGGCCCTCGCCGCCCTCTAAGATCGACGTACGGGAGCCGGCCTGGCGTACCTGGGTAGTCGTGGGGCCGGCTCCCGCTGTCGGTGGCCCCCTGGAGCGTCGGTGCCAGACCGGCGAGTCACCTTCGCCGATCCCCAGGCGCCCGATCGTTCCACGGGGCGTCGCGGCTGCGTAGTCTTAGTCAGCCTCGTTTCTCAGGTCTCCCGGGCGCGTAGCTCAGCGGGAGAGCGCTCGCCTTACAAGCGAGTGGTCGCAGGTTCGATCCCTGCCGCGCCCACGCGCCGGCTTCGCCTGCTTGCTGATCTTTGATCAGCTGCGACGGGGCCGCGATGTCTGCCGGGGGGACGACCCCCCGAACCCCCCGGGGCGGCAACCGGGTGCTCATGAGGCGTGTATTGCCGCCGCCTTGAGCTCGGCCGTACGGCTCGAAAGCACGGTGTGGTCGGGACGCTTGCCCCGTCCACGCCGCTACGGGGTGCCTGGTGGTCTACACGCTCGACGATGGTGGTCCACCGCGGGAGCTCCGGCTGGGGCCGGGTCGGGCGGGCAATCTTCTGGAGATCGTCGTTCTGCTCCTTGGCGATGGCACCGAACTGATCATCTGCGCGATGCGCATGCGTCCGAAGTACCGGCGTCTCCTGGCGTGACAAGGAGGGTCGAGATGACAGGGCAGACAGCGCCTACCCCGATGTCGGGAGGGGTCCCGGTGATCGAGCTCCTGCGGCGCTGGGGCTGGCAGCAGCCGATCACACGAACGCCGGCGAGGGGGACAAGCAACGTGCCCGGCAGCGGGCGCACCGGCCCTGAGCCTTTGCCGGTACCAGCGCCTGGGCGCCGAAGAGAAGATCGCGGAGCAATGCGGGCGCGTTCTGGCTCAATGAGACCGGCGCGGCCCTCTCATCCACTCGGGCCTCGGGTCTCTCATCGAGCGCACATGAGTCGCCCTGTTTGTTTTCTGTGCGTACCTGTCGGCACACGTGACGACAGGTACGCAATGTAGGTGACCAGCTCTCACGAACTACCGGTAGCTGATCGTCCGGCTTGGTATTCGGATGCTTTGCGTGAGCGCATCAGACCATAGCCGTAACGTGACGGTCCGTCTCGCCATTCGGCATGGTTGGCCGGCGGCCTGAGTCAGTCCAGCCCGGCCGCGGCGAGCATCCTCATGAGACCTACCAGTAGGCGCAGCATCACAGCGCCGGCCTCGGCCGCGTTCGGTTGGTGGCGCGGGCGGCGAGGTCGCGGCAGACCAGGGCGAAGTCGAGGCCGGCGGCGTGCAGGCCCATCGGCCAGGTGCTCGTGTCGGTCATGCCGGGGGCCACGTTCACCTCCAGGAACTGCACGTTTCCGGCCGCGTCGACGATCATGTCGGTGCGGGACAGGTCCCGTAGGCCCAGCACGCGGTGTGCGGTGACGGCGGTCTCGGCGGCGGCGCGCAGCACCGCGTCGTCGAGGCGAGCCGGGGTGAAGAAGGCGGTGGCGCCCGCGGTGTACCGGGCCGCGTAGTCGTACACCCCCGTGGCCGGCTCGATCTCGACGGCGGGCAACGCGACAGGCCCGACGCCGTCGCCGCTGCCGCCGAAGTCGCTGTTCCCGAAGTCGCTGTCGCCGAGGTCGCCGTCGCCGAGGTCGATGACGCCGACGGCGATCTCAACCCCGTTGACGGCTCGTTCGATCAGCGCCGAGTCGTGGTAGCCGAAGCAGGCCATCAGTGCCTCGGCGAGCCCGCTGGCGTCGTCGACGCGGCTGACCCCGAACGCCGATCCGCCCGCGCGGGGCTTCACCACGACCGGTAGTCCCAGTCGGGCGACGATCCGTTCGATCAGCGCGGCGGCGCCCAGGTCGTGGAACGCCGCGCGGGGCAGCGTCACCGCCGCCGGCGTCGCCACCCCGGCGGCGGCGACGGCCGCCTTCGCCGTCGCCTTGTCGAACGCCACCCGGCAGGCCGGCGGCGCGGCACCGACGTAGGGCAGATCGTAGAGGTCCAGGACCTCCCGGATCGTGCCGTCCTCGCCTGACGTGCCGTGCAGCACGGGGAACACCACGTCCGGCGGGTCGGCCGCCAGTGCGGGCAGCGTCGCGGCGTCGACATCGGCCAGGTCGGCATCGACGCCGATGCGGGTCAGCGCGTCGCGCAGCCTCCTCCCCGAATGCAGCGACACCTCCCGTTCGGGCGACAGCCCGCCGGCGAGGATCAGCACACGGCCCAGATCAGTCATCGTCGCGTCCTTCACGGTGTCGGGCACATCATGGACGGTCGGCGACACCATGGCCGGGCGGCGACGGTGTCACGGGCGGCGACGGTGTCACGGGCGGCGACGGTGTCACGGGCGGAAGGTGTCATGCAGGTCCAGCTCGTCCCGGACGACCCTGCCCAGCCTGCCGACCCCGTCGCGGATGCGATCGGGTGGCGGGTAGCAGAACGACAACCGCATGCTGTTGCGACCCGAACCATCGGCGTAGAACCCGGCCCCGGGAACGTAGGCGACCCGGGCGGCGATCGCCCGCGGCAGCATCGCCCTGGTGTCCATCCCGTCCGGCAGCGTCAACCAGACGAAGAACCCGCCGTCGGGGCGGGTCCAGGTGGCGCCGGCGGGCATCGACTCGGTCAGGGTGTCGAGCATGGCGTCGCGGCGTTCCCGGTACATCTCCCGGAACACCTTCACCTGCTCGGCCCACGGCTGGGTCGCCAGATACCGCTCGACCACCAGCTGGGTGAACATCGACTGCGACAGGATCGCCGACTCCGCGGCCAGGACGAGCCGGGCTGTCACCGGCGCCGGGGCCAACGCCCACCCGACCCGCAGGCCCGGCGCCAACGTCTTCGAGAACGACCCCAGGTACACCACATCGTCGGGGGCGTCGGCGCGCATCGCCCGCACCGGTTCACCGGTGAACGACAGCAGGCCGTACGGGTTGTCCTCGACCACCAGCACCCCGGCGCGCCGGCAGATCTCGATCACCTCGGCCCGCCGCGGCGGCGTCAACGTGATCCCCCCGGGATTCTGGAAGGTCGGCACCGTGTAGAGCAGTTTCACCCGGGCGCCTTCGGCGGCCAGCCGTCCCAGCGTCTCCGCGAGTGCGTTCGGCGACAGGCCGTCGGCGTCCATCGGAACGTGGACGATCCGCGCCTGGTACGCCGCGAAGGTGTTGATCGCCGTGACGTAGGTCGGCCCCTCGGTGACGACGACGTCGCCGGGATCGACGAACACGCGGGTGAGCAGATCCAGCGCCTGCTGCGATCCCGCGGTCACCACAACATCGTCGGGACGGGCGTCGGTGATGCCCTCCATCGCCATCACGTCGCAGATCCGCGCACGCAGACCCGGATCGCCCTGCGCCGAGCCGTACTGCAGCGCCACCGAACCCCGGCTCAGCACCAGTTCCGACACGGTCGCCGCGACCGCCTCCAAAGGCAGCGCGTCGACTGCGGGCATGCCCCCGGCGAGCGACACGATCTCGGGACGGGATGCGACCGCGAACAGCGCCCGAACCTCGCTCGCGATCATCCCCTGGGCACGCTCCGCGTACCGATTCCGCCACCGATCCAGAGTCACGCCCCGCGACACTACCCGCCGTACCCACGCCACCGCACCCTCGGACGCCCGGGTAGGCGCCCCCTTCTCGTCGCCCGGGGCATGGCTCGGCGGGAGAGCGCTCGCCTTGCAAGCGAGTGGTCGCAGGTTCGATCCCTGCCGCGTCCACCCCTCCTGGCCTGGTCTCCTGCGGCAGCCAGGCTACTGCGGAGATCGATGGCGCCGAAAACATCCTTTTTCCAACCGGCGCGACCGCTGCACCGGAGGTCGAACGCAGAGATCACGCCCAAAGATGTGTGATCTCTACGTGGGCTCAGCGAGGTGGTTGATCGCGCTTCCGCGGACGGCGACGCAGATCTGGCGCCACGTCGCGGCCGGGATCTTGACCTGATGGCTGCCGAGGTAGCCGTAGCGGAGGTGGACGTGTCCGTCCCGCTCGGCAGCGAGGCCGCCACCGGCTGCGGTCCAGGGGGTCCAGGCGGCGTTCAGCCGGCGGAAAGCCCCCCGGTCGCCGGCGCGGATCTCCGCCCGCAGCGCGGACCAGACCGGCCCGGGGATCCGCAGATCCGGGCCGGGGGAGGCGGTGTAGTTGATGGCGACGGTCTCGCCGTCGCGGGCGAACGCGACATCGGGGGCCGCGCTGGGCCGGCGCCAGATGAGCTGGTCCGGTGGGCTGGCCATCGTCGCTCCTGCGGGGTGGGGGTCCGGCGACCCGCCGGCGCCGGATGATCCGGGTTCCTTGCCGACAAGTGGCAGTCTGTGCATGTGACCGGGTGACTGCTATGCGTGCGCATGATTCGTGCCGTGCCGTGCCGCGCTGTGCGCCGCTGTGCCGTGGGCCCGGCGTCAGCCGCACGGGGAGGAATGGCTACGGGTGGACGAGGACGAGACAGTGGACGAGACAGGCGCGGCGGCGCTGGGCCGGCGGATCCGGGCGCGCCGCGGCCGGATGAGTCAGGACACTCTGAGCAGACGGATCGGGTTCCACCGCACCCGGATCTCCAAGGCGGAGAACGGGGATGTGCCCTCCGCCGACCTGTGCGCTGCACTCGACGACTACTGGCAGACCGGTGGGGAGCTCGCCGGATGGCAGTCCCGGCTCGAAGCGGGCAGGGACGGCGGCGGGGTGGCCGAGACCGACCGCAGGCAGGTCTTCGAGCTCTCCGCGGCCGGGCTGATCGCGGCGGACACCTACCGGCGGCGGGCCCGCCTCAACCCCGACGCGCTCACCCTGGCCGAACTCGACGATGCGGTCGACGGCCATGCAGCGGTGTTCACGACCACCCCGCACGCGGTCCTCGCCCCGCGGGTGTACCGCACCTGGCAGTCCGCCGAGCGGCTCCTCGACGCGGGTGCCAAGTCCAGGGCGCAGGTGAATCTCACCCAGATTGCCGGCTACTCGGCATACATGTTGTCGCGGCTGGCCTTCAATCTCGGCGATCAGGCCGCCTCGCGGCGGTTCGTCGCCCAGGCCGGTGATCACGCCGACCAGATCGACGACCCGGTTCTGACCGCGTCGATGGCGGCGATGTCCTCCACCCTGGCGTTCTACAGCCACCAGTACACCGAAGCCGCCGAGATCGCCCGCCGGGCGCCCGATCATCTCTACACCCGGGCCAGGCTCGCCGCCTACGAGGCGCGGGCGCTCGCTGCCCTCGGCGACGCCGTCGGCACCCGCGAGGCGCTGAACCGGATGCGACGCGCCGTGATCGACGTGCCGGCCCGGCCGGGAAGCTCGCCGTTCGGACCGGCCACGGCCGAATCCTTCACCGCCGGCGTCCTCGCCCGTCTCGGCGCGGGCGACGAGGCGGAACCGCTCGCCCGCGCCGCCGTCGACGCCTTCGACCGGGAACGGGCCGTCGGCTTCGAAGATCACGGTCATGCCGTCGTGGTCCTCGCGACCACCCTCGTGCGCCGCGGGCGTCCCGATGCGGCCGAGGCGGCCCGGCTCGGGATGCGCGCCCTGGCGATCCTGGCCGCGAGCCCGACCTACACGGTGATCAGCCATGCGGAGCGGCTCGCCACCGATCTCGCCGGGTATGGCTCCCTGCCGGAGGTCGTCGACTTCCGGGAACGACTCACCGCCGTTTCCCGTCCCGCTTTGATGGACGGATGACCCTCGACATCGTCGAGTCGCTCCCCGCGGTGCTGGTGCCGACCGTGCGTACCGAGCGGCTCGTCCTGCGCGGCTGGACCGCCGACGACATCCCCGCCTACACGCGGATGGCGACGAACCCGCGGATGAGCCGCTACACCGGCTCGCCGTCGAGCGAGGCCGCGGTGTGGCAGATGTTCGCCCTTCAGATCGGGCACTGGGCCCTCAACGGCTTCGGCATGTGGCTCGCGCACGACCGGGTGACCGGGGCGTTCATCGGACGCGTCGGCCTGTACCGGGAGTACGGCTGGCCCGGCCTGGAGACCGCCTGGACAATCCGCCCGCAGCGGTGGGGCGAGGGATTAGCGACGGAAGGCGGTGCCGCCGCGATCGAGTACGCTTTCGGCACCCTGCGTGCCGACCGGACCATCTCGATCATTCATCCGGAGAACGCCGCATCCATCCGGGTCGCGGTCAAACTCGGCATGAGATTCGCGGAGGCCACCGAACGCAACGGCCAGCCGCGGCACATCTACGCGATCAGCCGCTCCGAGTGGAGGCCGCGCGGCGCCGAGCCTCGGTGATCTCGTCCTGGATGGTAATCCGTGCTGCCCGAGCTGTTGGTTGCGCGTTCAACACCTGGTCGTCGGCGTGCAGGAAGATCCGCGAGGAGTGCGAATTCGGCGCCTCCTGTCGGTGACCCTGTACAAGGAGCAGCTGCTTTGCGTAAATATTCGCGTGGGAAAGTGCGATTCGCCGTTGCCGCGGTTCTGGCCGTCGTCGCCGTCGGCCTTTTCGGTATGCCGGCGGTGGCGCAGGGGCCGGCGGACGTGCGGATCAACGAGGTCGAGTCGAGCGGTGGATCGCCCGGGGACTGGGTGGAGCTGGCGAACATCGGTTCGGCGGCCGTGGACATCTCCGGCTGGGTTGTCAAGGACAATGACGACTCCCATGTGTTCACGGTGGCGTCGGGTACGTCGCTGGCGGCCGGGGGCCATCTGGTTCTCGATGTCGATCCGGTGTTCGGCCTGGGGAGTTCCGATTCGGTGCGGCTGTATCAGCCGGGTGGCACGACGCTGGTGGATTCCTACACCTGGACCTCGCATGCGTCGACGACCTACGGGCGCTGCCCTGACGGCACGGGTTCGTTCACCACGACCGCCTCGTCGACCCGTGGCGCGGCGAACGCCTGCCCCCCCACCGCGTGGCCCGGCGGCTCGGCCGTCTCCGTCGCGGACGACGCGAGCGTGTTCGGCACGAACCTCAGCGGCCTGTCGTTCCAGAGCTCCGGTGTGCTGTGGGCGGTGAAGAACGGCCCCGGCACGCTCTACCGCCTCGTGCCGAACGGCGCGAAGTGGCAGCCCGACACGACCGGCGGCTGGGCCTCGGGCAAGGCGCTGCACTACGCCGGCGGGACCGGCGACCCCGACGCGGAGGGCGTGGTCACGACCCCTGACGGCGTGGTCGTCTCCACGGAACGCGACAACAGCAACAGCGGCGTCAGCCTGCTGAAGGTCCTCCGGTACGACGGCTCCTCCACGGCCACCTCGCTGACCGCGACCGCGGAATGGAACCTCACCTCCGACCTGCCTGCCGTGGCGGCCAACAGCGGGCTCGAGGCGATCTCGTGGATTCCCGACTCGTACCTCACCGCACACGGCTTCCACGACGAGCACACCAACACCGCGTACGATCCGGCCGCCTATTCCGGTCACGGCAGCGGGCTGTACTTCGTCGGACTTGAAGCCAACGGCACCGTCTACGCCTACGCGCTCAACCAGAACGGCGGCGGGTACACCCGGATCGCCACCGTGGCGAGCGGCTTCGCCGCGGTCATGGACCTCGAGTACGAGCCCGCGACCGGTCATCTGTGGGCGGAATGCGACGACACCTGCCAGGGGCGCACCGCGACGCTCGACATCAACGCCGCCGGCCGGCTCGCCGGCACCGCCGTTTACGCCCGCCCCACCGGAATGTCCAACTACAACAACGAGGGATTCGCCCTCGCGCCGGCGGGGACCTGCTCGGCCGGGCACAAGCCGGTCGTCTGGTCCGACGACGACAACGACTCCAGCCACGCGCTGCGCAGCGGAACACTCAACTGCACAAGCTGACCCGCACGCCCTGACGTCTCGACCGGGGTGGGCGGCACCGCAGGTCCGCCCACCCCACCCCAC
>NZ_JAMPTM010000270.1 GCF_025403375.1 Frankia gtarii | reverse complement strand
GTGTTCCTCGGGGTGTTGCGTGCCGGGGCGGCAAGCGTCGGGCGGGTCGTTGTCGAGGTTGACGCCCGCCGCATTTCCCAGTGCTGCGCGGCCTGTGGGCATGTGGCGAGGGAGAACCGGCCCACGTGGGCCGCGTTCGTCTGTGTGCGGTGTGGGCATGTCGCGGACGCGGACGAGGAGGCGGCTGTCAACATTCTGTGGGCCGGGCTTGCCCGTCGGGCTGACGCGCGGGCGGCCTGAGAAGCTGACGGCTTCAACCCTCAGAGGAGTCACTCCCCGCCCACCTTTCCCGGGCCGGTCGGTGCCGCCGACCGGCCCCGCCGTGTGATGCGCGTTGCATGCTTCGGCCGGCCGCGGCGCGCCGACTGCGCCGCCTGCCGTCTGTCCGGATCGCCGCGTGTACGGGTTGTCGCCAGTGCGCCGGGCCGGCACCCCTCCCTTGACTCTAGGGTCATCGAGGCGTTGCGTCAGGTAACTGGGCGGTGCGGATGTTCCCCTGTCGTGGTCGCCGGTAGATCTTCCGGGGTGGTCCGGACGGGGCTGGCTCGGCCTCGTCCGTGGCAGGCTGTCGATTCGATGGACGACACCACGCATCGGCGGTTCAATCCACTGACCGGCCGCTGGGTTCTGGTCTCGCCGGGGCGGGTTCGGCGCCCCTGGCACGGCGGTCGGGAGACGGCGGTGACGCCCCCCGCCGTCGCGCACGACCCCGCCTGCCATCTGTGCCCCGGCAATGAGCGTGCGGGCGGTGTCCGCAACCCCGACTACCGAGGCACGTACGTGTTCACCAACGACTTCCCGGCGCTGCGACCCGCCGCGAGCGATCCCGATCAGCCCGGCGCCGATCAGCCCGGCGCCGATCAGCCCGGCGCCGACCAGGGCGGCCTGCTGCGCAGCGCCCCCGCGCACGGGACCTGCCGGGTGGTCTGCTTCGGCCCGGACCACGGGCGGGGGCTGGTCGACATGTCATCCTTCGAGGTCCGCGCGGTCGTCGACACGTGGGCCGCGCAGGAGGCCGAACTGTCCGAGCGGTGGCGCTGGGTGCAGGTCTTCGAGAACCGCGGCACCGCGATGGGCGCCTCCAATCCGCACCCGCACGGGCAGATCTGGACCTGCGACGCGCTCCCCGACGAGGCCGCCGCCGAGGACACCCACCAGCGGGAGCACTTCGCCCAGTCGGGCAGCTCCCTGCTGCTCGACTACATCCGAACCGAAACGCGCGCCGAGGAGCGGATCGTCCTCGACGACCAGGACTGGCTCGTCGTCGTACCGTTCTGGGCGGTGTGGCCCTTCGAGACGCTGCTGCTGCCGCGCCGGCCCGTCCAGCGGCTCGCCGAGCTCGACCACGCCCAGCGCGACAGCCTGGCCGACGTGCTGGGCCGGCTGCTCGCGGGCTACGACGCCCTGTTCGACCACCCGTTCCCGTTCTCGATGGGCTGGCACGGCGCCCCGGGCCCGCATCCGGCGGGCGCCGCGAGCCGGGCGACCCGTTCGCGGCGCCGTTCCGAGGGGGTCTGGCAGCTCCACGCCCACTTCTACCCGCCGCTGCTGCGTTCACCGACGATCCGCAAGCATCTCGTCGGCTACGAGATGCTTGCGGAGCCCGCACGCGACCTCACCCCTGAGGACGCCGCGGGCCGGCTGCGTGCGGTCATGGCGCAGACCTGGGACGGCGAGGCGACCCTGCCTGGCGGCCTCGAGCCGACCTCGGTCGCGCCGCTGCGCATCCGACCGGTCTGATGGTGGTGCCGGCCGCGCTGCGGGCGGTGCGGGAGTTCGTGACGGCCTACGGCCGCGAGCCGACGCATCTGGTGCGCTCACCGGCCCGGGTCAACCTCATCGGCGAGCACACCGACTACAACGACGGCCTGTGCCTGCCGGTGGCGATCGACCGCGAACTCTGCATCGCCCTGCGCCGCGCCGATGACCTCCCGGCCGCGGGGACCGGCATCGGTGCGCACCTGCGGCTGGTGTCCGAGCAGGACCCGACGCCCGCCGTCGTCCCGTTGCCGCCGCCCGCCGCGGACACGCCGCCGCCGGCCCGCGCGACCGGCTGGGCCCGGTACGTCGAGGGCGTGGCGGTCCAGCTCGCCGCGACCGGCCTGGTGCCATGGCAGGGCGCGCTGGCCAGCGACATCCCCCTCGGCGCCGGCCTGTCCTCCTCCGCCGCTTTGGAACTCGCCGTCGCCGTGGCCTGCACCCACCTCGCCGGAGCGGTGCCGGCACCGACGGAACTCGCCCGGCTCGCCCAGCGCGCCGAGAACGTTTGGGTCGGCGCCGCCACCGGCCTGCTCGACCAGCTTGCCTGCGTCGGGGGGATCGCCGGGCACGTCCTGCGCATCGACTGCCGGACGCTGACCGTCACACCCGTCCCGCTGCCGGCCGGACTCGCCGTCGTCGTCATCGACACCGGCTCGCGGCGCCAGCTCGTCACGAGCGCCTACGCCGACCGGCGCGCCGAATGCGCGCGCGCCGCCCGGGCGCTGGGCGTGCCGGCCCTGCGCGACCTCGACGCCCTGCCGGCGGATGCCGCCAGCCGGCTCGACCCGGTGGCGCTGCGCCGCGCCCGCTTCGTCATCGCCGAGAACGCGCGGGTCGACGTGGTCGCCGGCGCGCTGGCCCGCGGGGATGCCGAGACCGCCGGCCGGCTGCTCCTGGCCGGCCATCGGGGCATCCGGGACGACTTCGAGGTATCCGGACCGGAGCTCGACGCGGCCGTGGCCGCGGCCAGCGGCGCCCCGGGCTGCTTCGGTGCCCGGATGACCGGCGGCGGGTTCGCGGGCTGCGCGGTGGCCCTCGTGGACCGCGACCGGCTCGGCCCGTTCACAGCGGCGTTCCAACCCGCCTATTCCGCCCGCGCCGGCCGGGAAGCCGTTCTACACGTGTGCTCGGCGGTCGCCGGAACCTCGGTCACGGCGCTGCGCTAGGCCGTCCCTCCGGGACCGGAGGTGTCCACGCGCGACGAGTGGCCCGAGTAGGGCGGGTGCCCGCGTCCGGGCGGTCGCGGCACGGTCGGGCGCACCCAGGCGGGTGCGTGGACCGTCCGAGTCGGCCGAAACGGCTCCGACTGTGCTGTTCTAGGCCGGTATAGGAGTCCTTGACGGGAAGCGGGTTAGCATGACCGCTCTGACCGGGCGGAGACGAGGAGTTGAGAGGACGGTGTCCGTGCTGCGTTGGGCGCGGGTCAGGCTGTCCCGGCGGGGACGGCTGCTGCGTGGGGTCGGGATCGTCGCCGTGGTCGCCATCGGCCTGGCCACCCTCGTCCTCGCGGCGATGTCGCCGTTGTCATCCGCGTCGGCCAACGCCGCGTCGGTCACCTCGGCCACGACGGCCACCGCAGGGTCCTCGGCCGGCGCTGCCAACTTCTCCGGCCCGTCCTCGGTAGCCGCCGCGCCCACCGCCTCCACCCCCATGGCTGCGCCCCGGCTCCCTGCCGTCACCTACCCCGCCGCCGGATCGTCCGCCACCGCCGGATCGTCCGCGGTCACCGGATTGGCTGCGGCCCCCGGCACGGCAACCTCCGTCGCGCCGTTTACCTCCGTCGCGCCTTCCGCCTCGACCGCGCCTTCCGCCTCGACCGCGCCTTCCGCCTCGACCGCGCCTCGCACGGCCGCGTCCACTCCGCCGGCGCGGTCCGCGGACACGGTGCACCGCCTGCCCTCCGGGCGGACCTACCAGCTCCACACCGACGTGCGGCTCTCGCCCACGTTCCGCGGCACGGCCCGCCCGCTGGTGATCCTTCTGCACGGCCTGCTCAACAGCCCCGAGAACATGCGGGAGATGTCCGGGGCGGATCCGTTCGCCGACACCCACGGCTTCGCGGTCGCCTACGGGGTCGGCGTCCACGAGGCGTGGAACGCCGGCGGCTGCTGCGGCCAGGCCACCACCGACGACGTCGGCTACCTGCGCCAGGTCGTCGACGACGCCGCCAGCCACACCCCGGTGGACCGCAGCCGGGTGTACGTGTGGGGCTTCTCCAACGGCGCGATGCTCGCCGCCCGGGTCGCCTGCGAGGCTCCTGACCTCGTCGCCGCCGTCGGCATGGTCGGCGGCCAGACGATGGTGTCCTGCCCGACCGTCCCCGTCCGGCTGCTGCACATCCACGGCACCGCGGACACGACCGTGCCATGGCGTGGCGGCTGGTCGGACTACCTGAAGATGAACCTGCCCGACGGCGAGACGGAGGCCACCCGGTTCGCCCCCGGCTCCGAGATCCGCCACCTCACCTGGGACGGCGGCCACGCCTGGCCAGGGTGGGCCACCGACGCCCTGTGGGACTTCTCCGCCCCCATCTCCCTGGACTCCGCCCTCCCGGACTCCGCCCTCCCGGACACCGCCTTCCCGGACACCGCCGCCACCTCCGCCGCGACGATCTCCGCGGCCCCGAGCGGCTGGGCCACCCCGGGTGGCTCCCTCGTCCCCGACGGCTCCACGGCCGTGGACGTCTCCGCCGCCCCGGAAGTCCTCGTCGCCCCGGACGAGGGTCCGTAACCGGACACGGTCCGGGTCGCGCCGGCCGGCCGGCCGGTGCGCCGGACGGGAGGCCGTCAGCCGGGGAGGCCGTCAGCCGAGGAGGCCGTCAGCCGAGGAGAGTGTCGATGGCGCGGTAGACGCGTTCCTCGGAGACGGGATACGGGGTACGCAGGTTCTGGGCGAACAGACTGACGCGCAGCTCCTCGAGCATCCACCGGATGCGGCGGATCTCCTCGCCGGGCTCCCGACCCGCGGGCACCGTCGCGAGCAGTTCCCGGTACGCCTCCCAGGTCCGCCCGACGGTCGCCGTGTTGATCCGGTCGCGGGCGGGGTCACGGGGTAGCCGTTCCAACCGGCGCTGCAGCCCGGTGAGGTAGCGGACGAGATCGGCCAGCCGGTCCGCCCCGGTTTCGGTGACGAAGCCGCGGTGGATCAGCGCGTCGAGCTGCCCGCGGGCGTCGGCGACGGAGGCGGCCAGCGTGGGGGCGCGCAGCTCACGCAGCGCCAGATCGACGCTGTGCGCGAGCGCGAGGACCTGCTGGACCTCGCGGACGACCGCGAACGACGCCTCGGGCAGGCCGGCGCGCACCGCGGCGAGCAGCGCGGTGAAGCCCGCCTCGTCCCAGGCCGGTCCGCCGGCGGCGGCGATGAGCCGGTCGGCGGCGGCGCGCACGCAGTCGTCGAGCAGGTCGGCGGCGTCGCGGTGCGGGTTGTGGCTCAGGGCGAGCTTCGCCGCGTTGGACAGCCGGCCGTTGAGGCCGCGGATCGGCGATGCGACGCCGAGCAGCACGAGCCGGCGGGTGCCGGCCCACATCGCCTGGCGCTGCTCGGTCTCGGTGTCGGTGGCCCGGACCGCGACGGAGCTGCCCTCGTCGACCAGCGCCGGGAACGCCTTGACGACATGGCCGCCGCGGCGCAGCTCCACGACCTTGGGCAGGCTGCCGACGCCGTCCCAGGACCGCAGCCCGCCACGTTCGACGCCGTCGGCCGCGGCGGCGACGGCCTCCCGGGTCCGCGGCCGCAGTCGCTGCTTGATCGCGTCGAGGTCCTTGCCCTCGGCGAGCACCGCCCCGCGGGCCTCCTCGACCCGGAAGGTGATCCGTAGATGGCCGGGGACGGCGGCCAGCGACCAGGAGTCCCGCGGGATCTCCGGCCCGCCCATCCGGCGCAGCTCGTGCTCGACCGCGACCAGCAGCGGCGCCTGGCCGGGGGAGAGCTGCTCGAGCACCGCGCGGGCGTAGTTCGGCGCGGGGACGAAGCTGCGCCGGACCACCTTCGGCAGCCCGCGGATCAGCGCGGTCACCAGCTCCTCGCGCAGTCCTGGGACCTGCCACTCGAAGCCCTCGGCGCCCACCTGGTTGAGCACCGCCAGCGGGATGTGCACGGTGACCCCGTCCGCCGCCGCGCCCGGTTCGAACTGGTAGCTCAACGGCAGGGCCAGGTCGCCGAGCCGCCAGACGTCGGGGTAGTCGGACTCGCGGACGTCCGCCGCGCCCGCGGAGACGAGCAGCGAGCGGGGGAAGTCGAGCAGGTCGGGGGTGTCGCGTCTGGCCTTGCGCCACCAGGCGTCGAAGTGCCGGGCGGAGACGACGTCGGCCGGGATGCGTTCGGCGTAGAAGCCGAACAGGGCCTCGTCGTCGACGACGATGTCGCGCCGGCGAGCCCGGTGCTCCAGCTCCTCGGCGTCGGCGAGCAACTGCAGGTTGTGCTGGAAGAACTCGTGCCGGGTCTGCCAGTCGCCCTCGACCAGGGCATGGCGGATGAACAGCTCCCGGCACAGCTCCGGGTCGACCCGGCTGTACTGCACCGGGCGGCCGGCGACGATCGTCACCCCGTACAGCGTCACCCGCTCGTCGGCGAGCACCGCTCCCTGCCGGCGTGACCAGCGCGGCTCGCTGTAGGTGCGGTGCACCAGATGCCCTGCCAGCGGCTCGATCCAGTCCGGGTCGATCCGCGCCGCGGTGCGCCCCCACAGGCGCGAGGTCTCGACGAGCTCGGCGGCCATCACCCAGGCCGGCGGCCCGGACGGACGTTGCCGCGGCGTGTCCGGCCCCGTCCCGTCCGTGGCGGTGGCCTCGGCGGCGCCGGCGCGGTCGGCCCGGCCGCGGCCTCGGGCCAGCGCCGACCCCGGCCACAGTGCGAACCGGCTGCCACGGGCCCCGGCGTACTCGCGGCGCTCCGCGTCGTACCGGCCGATGTGCGACAGCAGGCCGGTCAGCAGCGCCTGGTGCACCACCCGCGGATCGGCCGTACTGCCACCGCCACCCCCACTGTCGCCGGTGCCGGTGCCGGTGCCGGTGCCGGTGTGGTCGGTGCGGTCGCCGGAGCGGGCTTCGGCGTTCAGGCCCAGGCCGCGGGCCACGGCGGCGAGCTGGCCGTGGACGTCCTGCCACTCGCGAATGCGCAGGTAGTTGAGGAACTCGGTCCGGCACATCCGGCGGAACTGGTTCGCGGACAGTTCGCCGCGGGCATCGCGCAGGTAGTTCCACAGGTTCAGGTAGGCGAGGAAGTCCGAGGTCGGGTCGGCGAACCGAGCGTGGCGCTCGTCGGCGGCCTGCTGGTGCTCGACCGGGCGATCCCGCGGATCCTGGATGGCCAGCGCCGCCGCGATGACCAGCACCTCCCGCAGGCAGCCCTGCTCGTCGCCGGCGAGGACCATGCGGGCCAGCCGGGGATCCACCGGGATCTGCGCGAGGCGCCGCCCGATCGGCGTGATCCGCCGGCCCGATGCGACCCGGCCCGAGCCGGTTGCGCCTGTGTCGGTTGCGCCTGTGTCGGCGCTGCCCGCGTCGAACGCCCCGAGCTCGGTGAGCAGCAGCTCGCCGTCGCTGATCTGGCGCGGGTCGGGCGGGTCGAGGAAGCCGAAGGTGGCCATGTCGCCCAGCCCCAGATCGGCCATCCGTAGGATCACCGAGGCCAGGTTCGTCCGCAGGATCTCCGGATCGGTGAACTCGGGTCGGCCGGCGAAGTCCTCCTCGCTGTAGAGCCGGATGCAGATGCCGTCCGCGGTGCGTCCACACCGGCCCTTGCGCTGGTTCGCGGACGCCTGTGAGACCGGCTCGATCGGCAGGCGCTGCACCTTCGTCCGATGGCTGTACCGGGAGATGCGCGCGGTGCCGGGGTCGATGACGTAACGAATGCCGGGAACCGTCAGCGAGGTTTCCGCGACGTTGGTCGCCAGCACCACCCGCCGCCCGGTGTGTGGCTGGAAGACCCGGTGCTGCTCGCCGGCGGAGAGCCGGGCGTAGAGCGGCACGATCTCCGTGTGCGGCCGCTGTTCGCGGGCGAGCGCCTCGGCGGTGTCCCGGATCTCCCGTTCCCCGCTGAGGAACACGAGGATGTCGCCGGGGCCCTCGGCGCACAGCTCGTCGACGGCGTCACTGATCGCCTGAGTCTGATCCCGTTCGGTCTCGGCCGGCTGGCCACGCCGCCCGCCCGGCCCGCCGCTTCCGCCGCTTCCGCCGTTCCCGCCGCTTCCGCCGCCGCGTGCCCGACCGGCCCCGCGACCGCCGCCCGATTCCTCGGTGGGCGGCGGCGCGTCCGGGTCGGCCGGGTCGGCGTCGCGGGCGCCCGGCACCAGCGGGTGGTAGCGGACCTCGACCGGGTAGGTGCGCCCGGAGACCTCGATGACGGGGGCGTCGCCGAAATGCGCGGAGAACCGGGCCGTCTCGATCGTCGCGGAGGTAATTATGATCTTGAGATCCGGCCGGCGGGGGAGCAGCGAGCGCACGTAGCCGAGGATGAAATCGATGTTGAGGCTGCGTTCGTGGGCCTCGTCGATGATGAGCGTGTCGTAGCGGCGCAGTGACCGGTCCGTGGAGATCTCGGCCAGCAGGATGCCGTCGGTCATCAGCTTGACGAGGGTGTCGTCATGCACCTGGTCGGTGAACCGGGTCTGGTAGCCCACGACCCCGCCCGCCTGCGGCGAGGGGGTGCCAAGCTCCTCGGCGATGCGGTCGGCGACCGTGCGCGCGGCGATCCGCCGCGGCTGGGTGTGACCGATCATCCCGCGTACCCCGCGGCCGAGCTCCAGGCAGATCTTCGGCAGCTGGGTGGTCTTGCCGGAGCCGGTCTCCCCAGCGATGATCACGACCTGATGGTCGCGGATCGCGGCGAGGATCTCGTCCTTGCGCTGCGTCACCGGCAGGATGTCGGGGTAGCTGAGCGCCGGCACCTTGGCCCGGCGTCGGGCCACCCGTGCGGCGGCTCGCTCGGCGTCGGCGGCGATAGCCCGCAGGGCGCGTCGGCGCGCCGCGGGCTCCCGGGTACGCCGGCTGTCGGCGAGCCGGCGGCCGAGCCGGTGGGCGTCGCCGGGCCCCAGCTCCGCCAGCCGGGCGGAGAGGTCCTCGGCCCGCACCGTCCCCTCCTGGTCGGCCCGCCGGCGGTCGGCCGATTCCGGGGCGACGCGGGCCGGGGCGACGCGGGCCGGGTCCGCGGCCGGTGTGGGGCGCTCGGAGGCGGGCGCCTCCCGGGCAGGGATCTCGTCCGTCACAGTCAGGTTCCGTGGGGTGGTCGGGTCCGCCGCGGGGGCGATGCCAGGGC
>NZ_JAMPTM010000026.1 GCF_025403375.1 Frankia gtarii | reverse complement strand
GCCCCGCACCCCGCCGCCCGCCGGGTCGCCGGGTTCGGTGCCGTCCCTTCCGCCGAGCGCATCGGTTCCGCCCCGGACGCAGGGGCCGGGCGGTGCGTCCACGCCACCGGTCGGTCCGGCGGACGGCGCGCCGCCCGCCCGGCGCAGGCGCCCTCGCCGCGCGCTCGTGCTTGCCGGGGTGTTCGCCGTCCTGCTCGCCGCGGCGGTGGCGATCCCGGTCATCGTCCTGGGGGGCGACGGCGAGCCGGGCGCTGCGAACCCGGCCGAGCGGGCGGCCGCGTCGACGCGGCTGGCCACCGACGCCGCCGCGCGTCGCGCCCAGGATCCGCAGCTCGCCGCCCGGCTCAGCCTCGCGGCCTATGCGATCGCCCCGACCGCCGCCGCCCGTGACGCGCTGATCGCCTCGTTCGGGCAGTCGACCGCGGTGCGGGTGCCCGCCGGCGCGTCGGCGTACTCCGATCTCGCGCTCAGCCCGGACGGCACGACGCTCGCCGGCACCGACGACGCCGGCCGGCTGCACCTGTGGCGCCTCGACGCCGACGGCCGGCCGTCCGTCGCCGCGCAGGGCTCGGCCGGGGACCGCGCCAGCGGGGTGGTCTTCGACAGCAGCGGCCGGACACTGGCGACCGGCGGGGCCACCGACGCCGGCCGGCTGTGGGACGTCAGCGACCCGGCGAGTCCCCGCCCGCTCGGCACACTCGGCACCCAGGCGACGCCGGTGCACCGCCTGGCCCTGTCGACCAGCGCCCACCTGCTCGCCACGGCCGGGGTCGACTGGTCGGTGGGGCTGTGGGACGTCACCGACCCCGGCCGGCCCACCTCCCTGCAACTGCTGATCGGACGGTCCGGGCCGGTGACCGGGGTGGCGCTGCGCCCCGACGGGGCCGTGCTCGCCATCGCCGGGGTCGGTGGCACCGTGCAGCTGTGGAACGTGCGCGACCCGCGCCACCCCGCGCAGATGGGATCGGTGCCGGGCCACACCGGGGCCGTCAACACGGTGGCTTTCAGCCCGGACGGCAGGATGCTGGCCACCGGGGGCGACGACCGGAACCTGCAGGTGTCCGACGTTGCCGACCCGAATCGCCCTCGGGTCGTGCACCGCCTGCCCGGCCACGGCGCGCCCGTGACCACCGTCGCCTTCGCCGCCGGCGACCGCCTGCTGAGCGCGGACAGCGCCGGCAGCGTCGCCTACTCGGACCTCGCCCTCTCCGCGCCCGCACTCATCCCGGTGGGCACGCTCGACTCGCCGGTGCGGGCGATGAGCGCGACCGCCGCGGGGAGCGTCGCGCTGACCGCCGACAGCGGCACGATCCTGCTCGGCACACTGGACCCGCAGAGGCTGCGACGGCGGGCCTGTGCCAAGCCGGCGGTGGCGTTGAACCGGGCCGAGTGGGACCGGTTCGTCCCCGGCATCCCCTGGTCCGACGCCTGCGCGAGCTGATCACCGGCCGACCGCAGGTCAGGGGGCCGACCGGCGTCGGCGCCACCGGCGCACGAACATGACCACCATCCCGACGCCGAACAGCGAACCGCCGGTGACGACCGCGGAGGTGACCGCGACCCGGCGGGTGGAGGCACCAGCCATCCGGACCCGTTCGGTCGCGCCGCGGCGGTCAGGGAAACGGATCACCGCCGTGGCGGTCCCCTCGACCAGCCCGCTGTGCAGCTTCACCGTGGCGGTCCATGGCCCGGCCGGTATCTGCCCGTCGAGTGCGAACGAGACCGGGCTGACCTCCCCGGGCGCGATCGTCGTCCCGAGGTTCGCCCGGAACGGTCCGGCCTGCAGGCCGCCGGGGCCCTTGGTCAACGTCAGGTCGCCGGACATGTCCAGGGCCCGCCCGCCGGTGTTGTGGATCTCGGTACCGATCGTCAGTCGCCCGTCGAGCAGGCGGCTCGCGGTGAGCGCGGCGATGGTGAAGCCGGCGGCGGGCGGTCCGCCGGGACCGATGTCCAGGTACATCCGGATCCCGACCCGGTTGACCATCGCGAACCCGCTGCCCTTCGGCGCCCCGCTGCCTGCCTGCGCCCAGAGCACGCCGTAGTGCTCGCCCGGCGAGGCGTCACGGGGGACGACGACGGTCACCTCAGCCTTTTCCCGGGAGTGCGCGCCGACCTCGATCGCGCTCCGGTCCAGGCTGACCCAGGTGGTCAGCTCGTTGGGCTTGCGCCCCTCGGCGAAGTGGAACGCGCTCCCGCCGAGGCTCGCGGCCCCCGGATAGAGCTCGATCCGCATCGGCTCGTCGGTGTTGTTCACGACCTCCACCTGACGGCGCATCGTGGTACCCGGGTTGAGGTGGTCGACGATGTACTGCCTGGCCCGGGGATCCTTCCATAGCGACGCGGTGACCTCGCCCAGCCTGATCCCGAACGTCCCGTCGGAGTTGACGGTCCCGCTGCGGGGCGCGGCCGACACGGCAGGAGCGGTGATGGTCGGGATGAGCATCCCGACCATCACCGCCAGGGCACCGAGGAGGGTGCCTCTATTCATCCCGCAGCCCCGATCACGGCACCGTGGAATGGGTGATCGTTGCAATGTAGTTGGTGCCGGCGACGGCGGTGGGCGGGATGTCCACCGTCAGCGTCGGGTTCCACGACGCCGAGTTGATGCCGGCGCCGCCGGTGGCCGTCACCGTCGGGACCGCAACGAATTCGCCGGTGAAGTTGACGTCGGTCGCCGTTCCCGTGTTGTTCACGCGGGTGACTGTCCCCGGAGCGTAGTGGATGTTTGCGACCGGGATCGCGGGGAGACCGGATCCCCCCGGCGCGTTGAAGTTGGTGGTGGACACGCTGGCCACCCAGGACGGCGCTTCGATGCCCTGCGTGTCGGTGACCGTGACGAGCCCGAGGGGGCCCGACACGGGCGTCGTGCCGATCGCGCCGGTCAGGGTGGCGGTGGCCGGGGCCGTAATGTTCACGGCCCCTCCGGTGAGGGTCAGGGTCACCGTGGTGTCGGCGGTCGCGGCACTGGCCGGCAGCGCCGTACCGAGGAGCGCGGCGGCAGCGGCGACCGCGCTCAGAAGAAACAGCGATGGCTTACGCAATGGAGCTACTCCCCTATGTGAGGCCGGAGCGCCCGAGCTGCGGAACCGTGAGGTCCGATCCGCGGGGCACGTCGCGCAAGCTATCACCCTGAGTAGCAATTCAATACGCACAGCGACGACCGCGTGTCTCGACAGTCTTCCCCGGACACTGCTCGCCCCACACCAGCCGGACTCGTCCCCGCCAGGCCCGAGATCCAAGCCCGCCCTCGCCCGTCGTGGTAGCAAGCCAGCATCGTGCTGCGGACCTGGTCAGGAGTCGTCGAGATGCGGAGCAGCCTCCCCCCCTCGAGGCGCACGACAGGCAGGTTTTCGGCACTCACGGCCCTCGTGATCCTGCTGGTCGCCTGGTCCGGCAGTCCGGCCCGGGCGGCACTGTCCATCACCGCCCCCGCCACTGCGAACCTCGGTTCGCACGCGTTCGGCGGCGGCACGCTCAGCGTCCAACTGGCGACGACGACCGTCACCAGCACTGACCTGATCGGCGCCTGGACGGCCACCGTGACCTCGACGAACTGCACGACCGGGGCCGGCGCGTCCTACCAGACGATCCCCCGGGCGTCGCTGACCTACTGGTCCGGCCCCGCCACCGCTACGACCGGCCTGCCGTCCCTGGTCAGCCCCGGCCAGCCCACCGCCGCGAGTGCCGTGACGCTGGCAGCCTCCCGCACCGCCTTCTCCGCCACCACGATGGATCTCGACACGAGCACCGTCTCGTGGGAGCCGACACTCAGCGTGGCCATCCCCACGAACGTGATCGTCGGCACCTACACCTGCACCATCACCCACTCCGTGGCCTGAGAGCCCGTAGGCTCACCGCACCGTGCGACAGCACGGCTGGCGTCCCCCGCCCTGCCACGGAGATCGACCGGCCCGCGCGCTCTGCGGGCCGGTCGCCCGGTCAGGCGGGTACCGGCGCCACCCCCGCCGTCAGCTTCCCCAGCCTGGCGACGTTCTCCCCGACGGTGTTGTCGCTGCGGGGCACGTAGTGCGCGTCGAAGGCGATCTTGCGGCCGTTCTCCAGGAAATAACGCAGGAAGGAGGCGGTGGCCGGCTGGCGCAACGCGTCGGTGCGGGCGTAGACGAACAGCGGCTTGCACAGCGGCAGGTAAAGCCCGGTGCCGACGGCCACCGCGGTCGGCGCGACGCACCCCTCGCCATTGTTGATCTCCACGCCACGCAGCCGGTCGCCGAACGTCGCATACGTGGGGTAGTCCAGGAAGCCGATGGCCGACCGGTCACCGGCCACGTCGTTGGCAACCCCGCTCAGGTCCGCCTGCCGGTAGGCGCGCGAGCGGTCGCTGGCGTCGCTGATGGTCGCGTTGAAGACCTCCGCCTGCACAGAGTTGTGGGGCGGACCGACGAACGCGATCGGTTCGTCCGGGAACGAGCGGTCGATCTGGCTCCAGCGGGTCACCGACGAGTCGGCGCCCCAGACCTGCTTGACCTGCTTGAGGCTGAGGCAGCGCAGCCAGGTGTTCTGCGGATTGACCACGATCGGCAGAGTGTGGTGCGCAACCTCGAAGCCGACGACCTTCTTCGCGCAGCCGGGATCGGCGAGGATTCCCGGGGTGAGCTCGAAGGAGGCGTCGGCAAGTTCGGCCTTGCCGCTACACAGGGCCGCGAAACCGTCCTCGGTGCTGGTCGCCTCGATGCTGACGGTGACGTTGCGCTGGGTCTGACGGAACTCGTTGTAGGCGGTTTCGGTGATGGGGGCGACCTCGGAGGAGCCCGCGACCCGGACGAGGTTCGCCTCGGGCGCCGGCTCGGCGGTCGGCCTGGACGGCGCCGGGATCGGATCGGTGGTCGGAAAGGCAGTGGCGGCGGCCACGGAGTCCGAGCCCGAGTCGCGTCCCGTGAGCACGACCCCGGCGGTCGTCCCGACGGCGACGAACAGGACGGCGATGATCGCCGCGGCCACCATCACCCGACGGGACCCGAAGATCCCGCCCCCGCCCCCCTGCGCGGCGCGATGCGACCCCCCGGCATCCGCGGCGGCGCCCGCGAGTGAACCCGCGGCGTCCGCGGGGAGCAGCCCGGTCTCGTCGGCGCTCGCGGCCGCGGCATGGGCACCGGGGCCCGCGAGCGGCTGGCCGAGCACGCCACCGTCACCCCCACCCGGCGGGCCGGTGGCGACCGTCACCCCGTCCTCGCCGGCCGCGCCGCCGGCACCGGCCCCCGGCGGTGGCGTCCCGCCCCCGGACAGGAACGGGGGCAGCGACGTGAGGCTGGCGGCGTCTGGCGGGCGGATGACCGCGGTGACGTCATACGGCTCCTCCACGGCCCCGGCGCCCGCCGCTCCCACGGCGCCGAACACCGCCCCGCCGGTCCGGGCGGAACGATCGGCGAGGTCGGCGGCGATCAGCGCCGCGCCCATCGCCACGTCCGCATCCGGACGGCGTTCGACCCGGCCGGTCTCCGGGAAGGCCGCCCGCAGCCGGCGCGCCACCAGCGGCAGGTGCGCGACCCCACCGGACAGCAGGATGCGGGACAGATCCCCGGGACCCGCCGGCACCGAGCGCAAGGCCCGCCGGAAGATCTCGACGGTGTCGTCGATGATCGGGCCGGCGAGTGTCTCCAACTCGCCGCGGGTCAGTGTGACCGGGGTGTCGACACCGGGCAGCTCCACCGCCAGGTCGACCTCGTCCTCCTCGGCGAGGATCTCCTTCGCCTGGGCGACCTCGCGGCGCAGCCGGGCGAGCGCGGTGCGGGTGGCGGCGTCGGCCCGGTCGAGCCGGGCGGGCTCGACGTCGGCCGCGGCCAGCGCCCGGTCCACCAGCAGCCCGTCGAGGTCGAGCCCGGCGCCGTGGCGCAGCCCCGCCGGGGTGCCGACGACCTGGAACCCGAACGGCGAGAAGGACAGGATCGCGGTGTCGAGGAATCCGGCGCCGAGGTCGTACCAGCCGACGAGGTCGACCGTCTGGGTCACCGAGGCGCGGGCGAGCAGCGTCCCCATCGCGTCGGCCGCGGGAAGGGCCACGACCGGCAGCTCCAACCCGGAGAGCTGGGTGATCGCGTCGGCGAAGGTCTCCCGCCGGCCCGGAGACCAGAACGTCGGGAAGGTCACCACCACCTGGTCCGGCGGGCCGCCGAGCTGGTCGGCGGCCAGGGCGACGAGATGGGCGACCAGGCGGGCGAGCAGACCCTCACGGCTGTAGGCGGCGCCGCCGAGCAGGATCGGACCGCCCTCGCCGAGTTGGCGCAGCAGGTCGGTCCCCGCCCGGTCCGGATCGGCCTGGGCACGCCGCGCCGCCGCGCGGGCGAACTGCAGGCCACCACCCGGTGGCGCGTAGACCACGGACGGCAGCCGGCGCTGCCCGCCGAGTTCGAGCACGCGAGGCCAGCCGCCGTCCGCGACCGCGACAATCGTGTTCGCGGATCCGATGTCGATACCGAGCTGATAACCCACCGCGACTCCCGACCCCGCCTGATCACCTAAACGCCCCGGGGCACCTGGACCGCCCCCGGTCACCGGAGACCTTGCCCCTCCGTATGGTGCGATCATCGTAGACGCTTGACCAGGCAATCTTCATGTCCGGTGTAAGACAGGAAATAACCAGAACCGAAGTCAGCCGCGGGACAACGGGAGCAGTTATCGCCCGGTGTCGGAGGGTGGCGCGGGTTCACCGAAGGCGGTGAGGATCGCGTCGGCGGCGAGCGCGGGGGTGAGCGTGCCGTCGCGGACGCGGCGTTCGAGGTCGGGGGTGAGCTCCCGGACGCGCGGGTGCGCCCGCAGCTCGGCGAGCAGGCGGTCGTGGACCATTGCCCAGGTCCAGTCCACCTGCTGGCGCCGGCGGCGGGCGGCGAGCTCACCGGTGGCGTCGAGGGTGTCCTGATGCTTGATCACCTGCGCCCAGACGGTGTCGAGGCCTGTGCGCTCGGCGGCGCTGCAGGTGAGTACGGGAGTGTTCCAGTCGCGCGGGCCCGAGGAACCCTGCAGCATGCGCAGCGCCCCGGCGAGCTCGCGGGCCGCGCGGCGGGCGTCGAGCTCGTGCGGGCCGTCGGCCTTGTTCACCGCGATGACGTCGGCAAGCTCCAGCACGCCCTTCTTGATCCCCTGCAGCTGGTCGCCGGTGCGGGCCAGGGTCAGGAACAGGAAGGTGTCGACCATGTCGGCCACCGTCGTCTCCGACTGGCCGACGCCGACCGTCTCGACCATGACGACGTCGTAGCCGGCCGCCTCCATGACGACCATCGCCTCGCGGGTGGCCTTCGCGACCCCGCCGAGGGTGCCCGCGGTCGGCGAGGGCCGGATGAACGCCGCCGGGTCCACCGACAGCGCGGCCATCCGCGTCTTGTCACCGAGGATGCTTCCGCCGGTCCGCGTCGAGGACGGGTCGACCGCAAGCACCGCCACCTGGTGGCCCCGCCCGGTCAGCGTGGTGCCCAGCGCGTCGATGAACGTCGACTTGCCCACGCCCGGCACCCCGGTGATGCCGACGCGGCGCGCCTTGCCGGCGTGCGGGAGCAGGGTCACCAGCAGCTGCTGGGCGAGCTCCCGGTGGTCGGGCCGGCTGGACTCGACCAGCGTGATGGCCCGCGCGATCCAGGTCCGCGACGAGGCCAGCACGCCGTCCGCGTACTCGGTCAGATCGATGCGCCGGGTCACGACGTCAGCGACGCCATAGCCAGCGGCGCCGGCACCAGCCATGCCGAAACCGGCGGTGCCGTTGCCAGCGATGCCACAGCCCGGCCCGCTCAGGCGGCGGAGTGGCCGAGCTGCGCCGACAGGGTGGCGAGCAGCTCCAGCGCCGCGTCGGCGATGACCGTCCCCGGCGGGAAGATCGCCGCCGCGCCGGCCGCTCGCAGCTCGTCGAAGTCGCCCGGGGGGATGACGCCGCCGACCACGATGAGGATGTCGGAGCGGTCCAGCGTGGCGAGCTCCTCGCGCAGCGCGGGCACCAGGGTGAGGTGCCCGGCGGCCAGCGACGACACGCCGACGATCTGCACGTCCGCCTCGATGGCCTGGCGGGCGACCTCGGCGGGCGTCTGGAACAGCGGGCCGACGTCGACGTCGAAGCCGATGTCGGCGAAGGCGCTGGCGATGACCTTCTGGCCGCGGTCGTGGCCGTCCTGGCCCATCTTCGCGACGAGGATGCGCGGTCGGCGGCCCTCCGCGCGTTCGAATTCGGCGGCGGCCTCGCGGGCGGCGGCGACATTCCCGGCGGGTCCAGCCTCGTCCCGGTACACCCCGGAGATGGTACGGATCTGACCGGAATGGCGCCCGTAGACCTTCTCCAACGCATCCGAGATCTCACCGACCGTCGCCTTGGCGCGGGCCGCGTCGACGGCCAGCGCCAGCAGGTTCTGCTCCAGGCCGGGGCCGCGGCGGCCGTCGCGGGCGGCGTCGGCGGCGGCGGTCAGCGCGTGCAGCGCCGCCTCCACCACCGCCGGGTCGCGCTCGGCGCGCAGCCGGTGCAGCTTGTCGATCTGTTCGGTGCGCACCGCCGAGTTGTCGACCTTGAGGACCTCGATCGCCTCGTCGGCGTCCACCCGGTACTTGTTCACCCCGATGAGCGGCTGGCGGCCGGCGTCGATGCGCGCCTGGGTGCGCGCGGCGGCCTCCTCGATGCGCATCTTGGGGATGCCGGCGTCGATCGCCTGCGCCATCCCGCCGGAGGCCTCGACCTCGCTGATGTGCCCCCACGCCTTGCGGGCCAGGTCGTAGGTGAGCCGCTCGACGTAGTGGCTGCCGCCCCACGGGTCGATCACCCGGGTGGTGCCGGACTCCTGCTGCAGCAGCAGCTGGGTGTTGCGGGCGATGCGGGCGGAGAAGTCGGTGGGCAGCGCCAGCGCCTCGTCGAGGGCGTTGGTGTGCAGCGACTGGGTGTGGCCCTGGGTGGCGGCCATCGCCTCGACGCAGGTGCGCACCACGTTGTTGAACACGTCCTGGGCCGTCAGCGACCAGCCCGACGTCTGCGAGTGGGTGCGCAGCGACAGCGACTTCGCGCTCGTCGGGGAGAACTGGTTGACCAGCCGCGCCCACAGCAGCCGGGCCGCCCGCAGCTTGGCGACCTCCATGAAGAAGTTCATCCCGATCGCCCAGAAGAACGACAGCCGCGGGGCGAACGCGTCGATCGCCAACCCCGCGCCGAGGCCCGCGCGGATGTACTCGACGCCGTCGGCGAGGGTGTAGGCCAGCTCCAGGTCGGCCGTCGCGCCGGCCTCCTGCATGTGGTAGCCGGAGATGGAGATCGAGTTGAACTTCGGCATCCGCTGCGAGGTGAACGAGAAGATGTCCGAGATGATCTGCATCGACGGCTGCGGCGGGTAGATGTAGGTGTTGCGGACCATGAACTCCTTGAGGATGTCGTTCTGGATGGTCCCGGCGAGCTGCTCCGGGGCCACCCCCTGCTCCTCGGCCGCCACGATGTAGAGCGCGAGCACCGGCAGCACCGCGCCGTTCATGGTCATCGACACGCTCATCCGGTCCAGCGGGATGCCGTCGAAGAGCTGGCGCATGTCGAGGATGGAGTCGATGGCCACCCCGGCCATGCCGACGTCGCCGGTGACCCGCGGGTGGTCGGAGTCGTAGCCGCGGTGGGTCGGCAGGTCGAAGGCGACCGACAGGCCCTTCTGGCCGGCGGCCAGGTTGCGCCGGTAGAACGCGTTCGACGCCGCCGCCGTGGAGAACCCGGCGTACTGGCGAATCGTCCACGGCTGGGTCACGTACATCGCCGGGTACGGGCCGCGCAGGAACGGCGCGACGCCCGGGTAGGTGCGCAGGAAGTCGAGGTTCGCGGTGTCGCTGGCGGTGTAGAGCGGCTTGACCGCGATGCCCTCGGGGGTGTCCCAGGTCAGGGCGTCGACGTCCTTGCCGGTCGCCGCCTCCAGCGCGGTGCGCCACTCGGCCTCGGGGGTGTCCGCGCCGGCCGGCGGGCCGCCGAGCTCCACCTGGGAGAAATCCGGGATGGCGGCGGCGCGCCGGTTCGAACTGTCCACGGACATCAGCGCACTCCCGCCTCGGCCTGCGACGCCTGGAGCACGGCGACCGCATTGCATCCTGTGAAGACGTACCCGTCGATGCCCGCCTCGGCGTCGGCCTGGGCGCGCGAGCCGGGCTGGCCGGCGAGCCACACCTGGCGGGCACCCGCGTCCCGCAGCGCCCGGGCCACCGCAGCGGCATGCTCGGCGTACACCTTGTCGCCCGAGCACAGGCAGGCCACCGCGGCGCCGGAGGCGGCGAAGGCCGCCGCGATCGTGGCCGGGTCGGTACCCGGGCCGGACGTCGGGGTCTCGAACCCGCCCGCCTGGAACAGGTTCGCGGCGAACGAGGCGCGGGCGGTCGACGCCGCCGCGCTGCCGAGGGTCGCCAGGAACACCACCGGGCGGGCCGCCGCCGCGGCATGGGCGTCGGCCCGTGACCGCAGCGCCTCGAAGTCGGCGTCGTAGTGGATCTCGGGTAGGCCGGGGGTGCCACCCGTGGGGGCCGCGAGCGGCTCGACCGAGGCCGGCGCCGGGGCCCGCGTGGGGAGGGTCTCGGCCAGATTCGGGAACTCGCTGACGCCGGTGAGGGGATCCCGGCGATGGGCGATCGCCTCGGCACGCGTCGCCCAGGCGGCCGCGATCCGCTCGGCGACGAGACCGGAGCGCAGGGCCGCGACGATGCCGCCGGCCCGCTCGATCTCGGTGAACCAGGCCCAGGCGGCCTCGGCGAGCTCGGCGGTGGCCGACTCGACGAACCAGGAACCGCCGGCCGGGTCGATCACCCGGATCAGGCTCGACTCCTCCTGCAGGAGGGTCTGGGTGTTGCGGGCGATCCGCCGGGAGAAGTCGTCGGGCAGGCCGAGGCGGGTGTCGAACGGCAGGACCGTCACCGCGTCCGCGCCGCCGACGCCGGCGCCGAAGCAGGCCAGCGTGGTGCGCAGCATGTTCACCCAGGGGTCGCGTCGCGTCATCATCGCCGCCGAGGTGACCGCGTGCTGACGCTGGGCCCGCTCGGCCGGCTCGGCCCCACACACCTGCGCGACCCGCGACCACAGCCGGCGCGCGGCGCGCAGCTTCGCGATGGAGGAGAACTGGTCGGCGGTGACGGCGTAGCGGAACTCCACCTGCCCGAGGGCCTCGGACAGGCTCAGCCCGGCGTCGGTGAGCGCACGCAGATAGGCGACCCCGGTGGCCAGTGACGCGCCGAGTTCCTCGGCGTCGCTGCCGCCGGCGCGGTGGTAGGGCTGGGCGTCGACGACGAGCGCGCGCACGCCGGGGAACTCGGCGACGCAGCGCGCCGCCAGGACCGTTGCCTCGGCGAGCCCGGTCGGGCCGTCCGCCGGCAGGCCCGACCGGGCCGCCAGGCCGATCGGATCGGCGCCGAGGCTGCCCGCGAGCGCAGAGCCGGGCACGCCGCGGGCGGCGGCGAGGCGGAAGAGCTCCTCGGCCGCGGCCTGGGTCTGCGCGCCCGCGTCGACGACCACGGGGGCCAGGTCGAGGTAGACCTCGCCGAGCACCGTGGGCAGGGCGTCGATCGGCAGCCCACCGGGACCCAGACGCAGCCACACCGAGGTGACGCCGTTCTCCAGGTCGGTGAGAATGGCGTCGGCGGCGAGCTTCACATCGGGACCGGCGTGCAGGGCGCGGACGTCCCAGCCGGTGGCGCCCGCACCCTGGGGCCGGGCGCCCCGCACGAACGGGGCGAGGCCCGGCAGTCCCACGCCGCCGGCCGGCAGGTCGTCCGCCGTGTAGAGCGGTCGGATCAGCGGGCCGTCATAGGTCCGCGTCGCCAGCAGCTCCTCGACTTCGCCGGCGGCGGTCGCCTCGGTCGCCACGCCGGACTTGCGCAGGACGCCCAGGACGAGCTTCTGCCACTCGGCGCGGGTGGCCTCCGGAAAGTCTGCGGCCAGCGACAGCCCGGCCGTTGGAACGCTCATGTTCCGGATCGTAGGCGTGGGACGCCCAGGCGGCTTGGAATGTACTTCCTGTCACAAGTCCTTGCCCGCCTTTGCGTGGATGGTGGCAATGTTCACCAGGGTTCACGAGGCCTGCAGTTCCTCCCGATCCCGCACGGCCGGGCCGGCGAGGACCCGCTCGACGGCCGCGACGATCCGCTCCGGGTACCACGCGACGTCGAGCGCGCTGAACCGCAGCACCGTCCATCGCAGGGCGGCGAGCAGGTTGCCACGCAGCCGCTCCAGGTGGAATGCCTCGGCGGAGCTCGTCGTGGTGTAGGTGTCGGCCTCGACGTCGAGCCGGTGCTCCGGCCAGGCCAGGTCGAGCCGCGCGATCGACTGGCCGCTGGCGTCCCGGACCGGCCACTGCAGCTGGGGTGGCGCGAGCCCCGCGTCGATGAGCATCAGCCGCAGCCGGGTCTCCAGCCCCGATTCGGCCCTTCCATCGGCCAGCGGCCACCAGTCCCGCGTCGGCCGGAAGCCCCGCCGACCGGCCGCCGCCTCGCGGGCCGCACGCAGGTTCGACACGGCCCCGCTGCGCAGGGCGGCGTCCATCTCGGCGACGGCGGCCTCCCGGTGGGGCGCCGCGAGCACGAGATCGGCGAGAGTACGCGCCGGCGAGGTCACGGGGATCCCGGCCAGGTCGACCTGCTCGTCGGGGCCCAGCTCGGTGAAGTGCAGCCGGATTCCCCGCGGTTGCGCCCGGGTGAGCCGAGGCGGCAGCAGAAGGTGCACGGGCTCGGCCGGATTCTCCGGCTCCCCACCGGGGAAACCGAGCAGCCGGGCGGCGGTGATGCCGCAGACCACCGCATGGGGGCGGCCGACAAGTGCCGCCCGCACGCGCGCCGACAGGGGAAAGGGAGGCCGCGCGAATACCCCCGGGCAGGCGCCGCCGCTGGGAAGCACCGGCAGGAGTGGACCGCCCTGCGCCACGAGGTGACCGCCGCGCCACCCGTCGTCGGCAACCGCGGGGACCTCGCCGCCCGGCCGCGACGGCTCCGGTGCCCGTCCCGATCCCCAGCGCCCGTCCCCGGGTGCGACCACGTTCCCGCCGACGTCCCCGGTCAGGGGGCCGACCGGGACGACGAAGGCGCCGCGGACAGGGTGACTCCACTGATCGGACTGGACGAGCTGGCGCAGCTGACCGCGGGTCAGGCCGGCGGACATCGCCTGCTGGAAGGTGATCACCCCGCCCTGCCGACGCGCCAACGCGACGGCGGAGTCGAGACCGGGGTAGCGACGGATGACGGGTCGGGTCGGCGGGGACGAGGCCGAAAGGGAAAAGGTCATGAACCGAGAATCCAACAGAATCGGCCCTCCGGCCAGAGGCAACATGAAAGCTGTGGATAACCGCCGCAACGATGGACGGTCAGCAGATCAGGAATCCCGGGAACAGCGCCAACCACTTCCTACTTGCGTCGCATCCTTATTCGAAGAAATGGTCGGGAATGGCATCCGGTGACAGCCGGAACACCAGCGCCACGCGAGTCCGCGCAGCCCGGTCCGCGCAGCCCGGTCCGCGCAGTCCGGTCGGCGCAGTCCGGGGTCAGCAGTTTCCGCGGGTCGGGATGCCGGCGAAGCGGTCGGCGAGGAACTGCAACGCGTCCGCCGTGCGCCCCACCCCGTCGAGATGATCGCCGGGGAAGGGTACCCAGGTCACCGCGACCCGGCGGGCGCAGTACGCCGCCCGCAGCCCCGCCGCCTGGCCGAACGCGACCAGGCTGTCCGATGTGGCGTGGTAAAGGTAGAGCGGGACGCGAGGCGCGACCCGTCCCAGCGTGTTCTCGGCCAGCCGCGCCCGCCAGCGCGGCAGCGTCATCGGGTCGGTTGTCGTCAGATCGGCTATCCGCTCGCCGGCGTACCCGATGACCAGGGCGAGCGCGCAGGCGGTGCGGACGGTGGCGAACACGCTGCGGCCGGGCGTGGTCAGTAGCGCATCCAGCCGCAGCTCCGGGTAGGCCGCGTCGAGGCCGACCGCGGCTGCCAGCCCCAGCCCGGCGGCCCCCTTCCCGTCCAGGGCCCGTTCGACGGCCTCCAGGTCGGCCGGTACGCCGCCGGCGGCGACCCCGCGCACGTCCAGGTCCGGCGCGTAGGCGGGGGCGAGCTGCGCCGCCCATACCGCGGCGCCCCCGCCCTGCGAGTAGCCGGTCAGTCCCACCCGCCGACGCGCCGGGCCGGTGAGCCCCGCGACCCGCGGGGTGGCCCGCACGATGTCGAGCAGGGCATGCCCCTCGGCGGGGCCGACGACGTAGGTGTGCTCGCCCGGGGTGCCGAGACCCTCGTAGTCGGGTACGGCGACGATCCAGCCCCGGCTCAGCGCCCCGCTCAGCGCCCCGACGGCGAGGTTGACCCCCACGGCGAGACCCTTCGACGCCGCGCAGTCATCGCCGAGCCCCTGGGTGCCGGGCGCGTAGCCGAGGATCGGCGCGTCGGCGGCGGGGCGGGCGGGGACAAGCACGGTCCCGCTGACCGCGGTCGGCCTGCCCAGCGCCCCGCTGGACAGGTACAGCACCTGGAACACCCGGGCGCCGAGCGCGGCGAACTGCCCCGCCGCCGGCACGGAACGCCACCACAGAACGTCCCCCGGACGGCCGGCGGGCAGCGGCGCCGGCGGGCGGTAGAACGCCTCACCTGCCGGGGCGGCCACCGGCCCGGCATAGGCGGGCGAGGCAGGCGAGGCAGGCGAGGCAGGCGAGGCAGGCCCGCTGGCATCGGCTGGCGGACGACCGCCCCACGCCCGATCACCCAGCCCGCAGCCGGCGAGTGCCGGCACCAGAGCCAGGGCCACGAGCGCCCCTCGGAGACGACGCAGCGCGCTGTCCGGCATCCGGGCCGCTCCCCTCGCCACAGTTGCCTGGCGCCGGGCGGTCAGGCCCTGCGCTCAGCTTTCTCCCGCGAGCAGCAGCGGGATGTCGTGGGCGTAGTCGGCGACGGCGGTGCCGGCGAGGTAGCCGACGCGGGCGACGCCGTCCGGGCCGATCGCCGTGACCTGGCTGCCGTGCGGCACGACGATGGTCCCATCCGCGGCGGGCGTCGCCGTGCTGAAGGTGACGCCCGCCGTGTCGGCGAGGCGGGTCACGGCCGTGGCCGGCCCGGTCAGGCCGACGAACGAGCGGTCGAACTGGTCGAGCCAGTGGCGCAGGACCGGGCCCGTGTCGCGGGTCGGGTCGGTCGTCGCGACGACCACCCGAACCCGGGCACGCTGCGCTGGTGTGAGCAGCCCGACCGCGGCGGCGAGGTCGGCGACCGTCGTGGGGCAGACGTCCGGACAGGAGGTGTAGCCGAAGAACAGCAGGGTGAGTCGGCCGTCGGCGACCGCGGGCAGGGTCCACGACCGGCCGGCGGTGTCGGTGAGCGTGCTGCCGGAAAGGCGCACCGGGGGGTCGAGGCGCACGCCCCTCACACCTGCGGCCCCACCGACGTCGTCAAGGTGCACCGGCCCCGCGACCGCCGACCGGGAGCCGCCGGCGGGTCCGCAGGCGGCGAGCAGGATCAGCAGCGCGGCGAGGCAGCCGATCAGGGCTGCCGTGCGACCGCGCCCTGGTGACCCGCCGCCGCGGTTCGTCACCCGGCCCTGCTCGCGAGGCCCATCGCGTAGTCGAGCCACCACCGGCCGGCGGCCGGGCCGCCGTTGCACGCGCCGTCCGATTCCCCAGGCACCTTGATCCACAGATAGGCATCCGCCCGGGGATTGCCGGTTCTGCCGGTGGGTGCTGTGCCCAGGCCGCGGCCAGGCGGGTTGCACCAGGCGTTGTCGGCGGCCGGGCCATGACCGTTTCGGGAGGTGTCGACGACGTAGTGGGAGGCGCCGCCGAGGGCCGCGACGACCGCGTCGCCGTAGGCCGTCTCGTCGGCGGTCTCGTCGAAGTTCGACACGTTGAGGGCGAAGCCCCGGGCCCGGGAGACGCCGGCCTGCCGCAGCCGGACGGCGGTGTCCGCGGCGGAATGCCAGGATGCGTTGCCGGCGTCGAGGTAGACGTCGACCCCGACCGCGGCGAGCTGGTCGACGGCGTAGCCGAGCATGGCGTACCGGGCGGTGGCCGCGGCCGGTGCCAGGCAGTCGACCTGGGCCAGGGCGTCGGGTTCCAGGATGACCGCGGCGGGGCCGGCGCCGATGCCGGCCGCGAAGGCGGCGATCCACGCCCGGTAGGCGGACTCGTCGGCGACGCCGCCCGCCGACTGGCCGCCACCGCAGTCGCGCTGCGGGATCGCGTAGGCGACGAGCACCGGCAGCGCGCCGGCCGCCCGCACCACCCGAACCCGGTCGGCGACGCGGGTGCGCACCGTGGCGGGATCCGGATCGCCGAACCAGTCCGCGTGGGAGCGGTCGGCCAGCCGGGAGAGCGTCTGCGCTCCGGCGGGATCGCTCTGGCGCAGCGTGCGCACCGCCTGGGCGGCATCCCCGGCGGGATCGACGTAGAGGGTCGCGGCCGCGAACGGGTCACCCGCCGTCGCGGTGACGACCGCGGTCAACGCGGCGGCACCCGTCGACACGGCGGCACCGGCGGACGCGGCGGTCCCCGCGGCGGCGAGCCCGCCCGCCGTGGCCGCCGAGCTGGCCGACGCCGCCGGACGGGGGGAGGGTACCGGCGTGAGTGCCACGCCGACCTTCGCCGGCGCGGCGGTGCCCGGCGAGCCCGGCGTCGGACCCGGCCACGCCGGGGCGGGTGTGAGGGTGAAGATGCCCGGCTGCGCGACGACCGTGCTCGATCCCCCCGAAGCCCCGTAGGCCGGCTCGATGACGAGCTGCTCCAGCCCGAAGCCGGCGAACACCATGAGCGCCGCGAATGGCCAGAGCAGCGCGAAGAACCGGCGACGGTGGCCCGAGGCGTCCGACACACGACCTCCGAATGCACGCGACCGCACGCGCTTGACGCGCAGTGCCCCGATGTCGGAAAGAGCATATCGGCCGCGACAATGGCAACCAACCGGTGGGTATCGGAAATCTCCCGCTCCGGGAGATTTTCTCCCCCGCCCGGGGGTGCGCGCCATCCGGCAGGTGCGCGTCAGTGACAGGTGTTCAGTCCGCGGCGTTGCGCACCAGTTCCGTGGCCTGTTCCTGCCACCACTTGCCCGCCTCCGGATCACCCCGGCCGCATTCCCCGTCGCTCGCGCCGGGGGTCTTCACCCAGAGGAAGGCGTCCGCGTGCGGATATCCCGTGCTGGTCGTCGGCTTCTCGCCGAGGCCGCGACCAGGCGGATTGCACCATCCGTTCGTCAGCCCGACCGCCGGGCCGCGGCCGTTGCGGGAGGTGTCGACGACGTAGTGAGCACCACCGACGAACCGGGAGAGGATCTCGGCGCGGGCCGCCTCGTCCTCGGTGCGGTAGAAGTTCGCCACGTTGACGGCGAAGCCGCGGGCGTGCGCGACCCCGGCCTCGGCCAGCCGCCGGGCCATGACCGCCGGGGCGATCCAGCCGCAGTTCGCGCCGTCGAGGTAGACGCTGGTCGCCGGCAGCGCGCCGTACACGTCGACCGCGTCGCGCAGCAGCGTGTAGCGCTCGGCGGCCTGGGCCGCGTCGAGCTGGTCGATCTGCCCGAGCGCGTCGGGTTCGAGCACGATGACCGCCGCCGCGCCGCCGATGCCCGCGGCGATCTGGCGGGTGAACTGGCGGTAGGAGGCGGCGTCGGGCAGCCCGCCGGCGGAGAAGACGCCACCCACGTCCCGGTGCGGGATGCCGTAGACCATGAACACGGCGGTGCCCGCGGTCGCCGACGCCGCCGCGGCCCGGCTGTGGACCTCACCGACCACATCGGTGATCCAGTCGCCGACCGGGAAGGCGGTCGGGGTCTGCACGAGCGGGGCGATGGCCGCGGCGTCGGCCGGGCGGTCCTGCGCCTGCTGCGCCGCCTGGCTGTGCGGGTCGACCAGGAACGGGCCGTGGGGCGCGCGGCCCCGCGCGGCGGCCTCGTCGGCGGCAGGCGACGGACCGCTCCCGGCGCTACCGCCCATGGGGCAGCGGCTCGGGTCGGGTGCGGGCACCGCGGTCCCGGTGTCGGCCCCGCCCGTCACGCCGCCGGCCGACTTCCCGCCGCCGTCCGGGCCGCACCCGACCAGCGCCACGACCAACACCACGACCGCTGCGAGGACGGCGGTGACCCCGCGGGGACGGCCGCAGGCGCGCGGGTACCTGGACGTCGGCACGAAGGCACTCCTCTCGACGGTGGCCTCGCCGACCCTGCTGTGGGGTGGCCGCCACGGGAGACCCACTCCCCTGTCGGCCGCGGCGGCAGCCGTCAGGGGGTCACGTGCACCCAGGTCGCGACCGACGGCACGTTCGCACCGTTGTCGACGAAGAGCATGTACCAGTCACCCGGCAGTACGTTCGGGTTGTCCGGCACGCTCACGGTGACCGTACCGTCCGCCTGTTCGGTGATCGGCAACGCCACCGATCGTTGTTCGGTATCGGTCACATGGGTGTACGCGCCGGGCCGCATCAGTCGGACCTTGCCGATCTTCTGCGAGGTGCGCAGGGTGATCGTGGTGCCTCGGGTGATCGTGTCCGGAGCGCTGCGAATCACCGGGCGTTCTCCGGCGTAGAGGTAGGGCGGCGAGTAGACCTCGACGCGGGTGTCGAAGGTGTTGTCGTCGCTGAGCGGGTTGGAGCCGAACACCGCGACCCGGCCGTCGGGCAACAGCAGGTACTCGGAGTGGTAGTCGCGGCCGACGTGCGGGTCGGCCACCGGGCGGAACGTCTTCGTCGCCGGATCGTAGATCTCGGCGGTGAGGGTGTCCTTCGCCCGGTAGCGCTGCGACCCACCGGAGACCAGCATGGTGTCGTCGGGGAGCAGCACCGCGCCCGGGTACCGCTTCGGCGCGCGCAGGTCAGGGCCGCGCTGCCAGACCGGCTGCGGCTTGGACAGGTCGACGATGGCGGTCCGGTCGGTCGTCACCTGGGTGTCACCGACGCCGCCGCCGCCGATGAACATCACCTTCTGGTCCTGCGCCGGAGCGAGCAGCACGGTGCCGGCCGTCTCGTTGACCTCGGGCAACGGCAGCCCGGGAACAGCCTGGAACTGATTGTTCGTCAGGTTCCACAGCCCCGACTGACGGGCCTCCAGCGACGCCGGGCCATAGCCGGCGTTGGCCCCGGAGAAGAACAGCCGGCCGTCCGCGGCGAGCAGGAGCGACGGATAGGTCGGAAACTCCTTGCGCAGCTCCGGATGCTCGATCCAGGCCGAGTTCGCGATGTCGAAGGACTCGGTGTTGCCCGGGTCGATGTCGCCGTTCTCGTTGAGTCCGGAGACGGCGACGACGGCCCCGTTCGCGAGCGTGACCAGCGTCGGGTACCAGCGGGCGTGCTGCAGGAACCCGGTCTTGACGTACCGCTGGCTGATCGGGTCGAACAGGTAGGAGTCCTTCAGCCCCTCATATTCCTTTTTCTTGCCGTCGGGGGCGTCCTGGGCCAGTACCTCGTAGGCCTTCGTCCCACCGGCGATGAGCAGGTCGCCGTTGGGCAGGAACGCGTGGCCGGCGCAGAAGACGTCCCATGGCGTGTAGATCTTCTGGAAGCTGTTCGCCGTCGGATCCCACAGGATGGTCTCGAACCGCTTGGCGTCGAAGTTGTTCTTGTCGTTGCCGGAGCCGGCCATCAGCAGGACCTTGCCGGTGCGCAGCAGCGCGGCGTGAATCGAGCGCGAGCCGCTGTCCGCGACGATGTCCCATCGCCCGTTGTCGCGCATGTAACCAGGCTGGTGGGAGCGCCAGTCGTCGTAGCGATCGGACGCCCAGGAGTCCATGTACGGGAAGTTGCCGGCGATGACGACGAGCACGATGATCGTCGCCTGCAGGAGCCGCCGACGCCGCCGGGAGGCCGTCGGCGTGGCGGCGACAGGCGCCATCCGCGGGTCGTCGAGCGGCCGCGGTCCGCCTGGCGCGGGCAGGTCGGAGACGGTCGGCGGGCCGGGATCAGGCGGCGGGCCGGATCGCCGGGGACGGTCGGCCATCAGTGCAGCTCCTCAAGCGTGCCGTCGAGGGTGACGCGGCGGCGGCGCGGGGTGAGCCTCATCGTGACGTCCTCGGCGTAGGCGGGCAGCTCGCCCGCGGCGGACACCCCGGCCAGGTCCTTGTCACGCTGGGTCAGAACCGTCTCCTGCTCGGCGTACACCGGCTTGTCGTCGGCGTACACCGGCTCGTCGTCGGCGTAGGCGGGCTCGTCGTCGGCGTAGGCGGGCAGGTCGGCCGGCAGCTCGGCCGCCCGGCGCTCTCGGCGCCGCTCGCGCCCGTCCGCACGCCGATCGTGATCCCGTGCTGGCCGCCCACCGGAAGCGGGCAGCGTGCGGGTGATGACAGTGTCCTGATCGATCCCGCTGCCGCCACCACCACCGGCACCGGCACCGGCACCGGCTGCAGCCCGGGCCACGGCGGCGGCCGCCGCGGGGGCGGACAGCAGGATGGTGGGACCATCCACACCCGTGGGATCGCCCGCACGGCCGGCTGACTTCGCCGACGCGGCGGCCGGCACCTTCGCCCCGACGATCGTCACGGTCTCGTTACCGACGCCCGGCGCGCCGGCGTCAGCCAGCTTCGCGGGAATCGGCACGTGCTCCGTGGCGGGGTCGGCGAACATCCCGACGACGGCGGCCGGCACCTCCTCGGTGACCGGGTCGAGGGCCGACGGGTACCCGGCCGCGGCCGCGCGGATGGGTACGGGCCTGGCGGACCCGACGGTCCGCGGCGTCGGCACGTGCGCGGCGGGCAGCGGGTTCGGCGCCGTCGCGCGCCGCGGTGCCAGGATCGGTTCGAGGCGCCACAGCCCGATCGGCAGCAGGCAGGTCACCAACGACAGCGAGACCCAGATCATGTTCGCCGGATACAGGTGGCCGAGGGCTGCGGCGGCGGCGATCGACCCCGCCGACCAGATGGCCCAGAACAGGTGTTTGCGGAACGTCAGCAGCCGGTCGGGACTCACCTGATCGCCCTTCGGCGTCACGACGAAGCCGAGCTTGCGCCGGAAGATCGCCCCGACGAACGCCGTCGAGTAGAACGGCGTGCACAGCACCGACACGAAGATGCCGGACATCCCGGCGCTGCCCGCCTCCTCGTGCGGGCTGGTGTTGAACCGGCGCAGCCAGAAGTAGAGCAGCAGCCGGGCGGCGAACACGTCGATGTAGAGCGCCAACCATGCCGAGACGTGCACGACCACCCCGGTGGAGCCGAGCGCCATGTAGGTCGTGGTGAGGATCATGCCGAGGATCCAGGTCAAAGCGACCGTCGGGTAGTGGAGCATGAGCGTGGCGTAGTGCAGCCGCGGGCCCCAGGCGAGCTTGCGCATCCGACCGGCGGCCTCGGTGACGAGGACCTCGTTGGCGCCGCGCGCCCACCGCAGCTGCTGGCTGAAGAAGTCCGTCCAGGTGGCCGGGCCCTCGCCGACGGCGATGACGTCCGGGGTGTAGACCGACGTCCAGCGGTGGTTCGTCTGCGGGTTGCGAGCGCCGTGCACGGCGAAGGACGTCGCGAGATCCTCGGTGATCGAGTCCTGGAAGCCGCCGATCTGCCGCCAGGTCTCGACCCGGTAGGCGTGGTTCGTGCCGACGAACATTCCCGAAGCGAACCGGTTCGCGGCCCGCTGGACGACCGAATGGAACATGTAGTTCTGCGCCTCGGCACCGCGGGTCAGGTAATGGCGAAAGTTTCCATAGACCTGCGGGCCGACGACGAAAGCGACGTTCGGATCCCGGAAATAGCCGAGCATGCGTTCCGCGAAGTTCGGCAGCGGAATATGGTCCGGGTCGACGGAGAGCACCACGTCGTAGGTGTCGCCGTGCGCGTCGAGCCACGAGTTGTGGTTACCGTGCTTGGTTTTGGCCCGGAACCGGCCGCGGCCGGTGTTCCAGCGTTCCACGCCCTTGCGGGAGAAGTGGTTGACCCCGATCTCGGCGCACATCGCGCGCACCGCCGGGTCGTCGCCCTCGTCGAGCAGCCAGACGTCGATCGTCGCGTCATGGCGGATGTTGCGGGCCGCGATGAGGGTGTCCCGGACGACGTCGATGGGTTCCTTCGCCGGCACGATCGTCGTCGTGAAGGCGACCCGCAGTCCCTTCGGCGGTCGCACGGGCACCGGATTGCGCATGATGTACGCCGACCAGCACAGGGTGATCGAGTTCAGCAGCCGGATACCCTCTGTCACCACGATCAGCCAGAACATCACGGCGTTGCCGACCTGGACGACGGTCGGCAGGTACTTCGAATGCGGGTAGTGCTGCGGCTGGATCAGCCACACAAAGAACAGCGACGACACACCCACAGTGGCGATGAGCTGCGGCAACACCTGGTGGAGCGCACGCCCGACCATGACTTTGCGGTAGGCGACGTGGTACTCCCCACGGGCGGGGGGCTCCTGGAGCGGTCCGGCGAGCGTCGAAAACGACGCATAGTCATAGGCCATGATCGACCCCACGTTCCGCGGCCCCGCTGCCGCCCTGGATCCCACCGGAGATCTGCGGCCCTGCGACGCCGACGGTGCCGGCCTCGGTCACCGCGACGGAACTCGCCCGCCCGCCGGCCGCCGAGGCATGGGTCTCGCCCGCGGCCCGGCGGGTGAGCAGCAGCCAGCTCACAGCGGCCACAACCACCACGATTCCGGCCAGTGTCGCGACCCACAGGCCCACGCCGACGCTGCCCGCCGCGACCGGTTCGTCGGTCTGGAAAGTACCGATGCGCAGCCGGCCGATCTTGTGCACCAACGGATCGGCGGCGTCCAGCCGGCTCAGCGCGAGGCCCGCGACCCCGGCACCCAGCGCGGCCAGCGGCGCGCCGAACGCGGCCCGGCCGCTTCGGTGCGCCAACAGGCAGATCAGTGCCGTGAGCAGGCCACACGCAACCACCAACGGCCCGGTCGGGCGCAACTGCCAGCCCGATCTGGTCACCACGAGCAGCGCCGCGCCGCGGTCCGACAGCGTCGCGCGCGCCCACGTGCGCGTCACGGCGACCGCCGCGATCAGGCCGGCCAGCGCGCACAGCGCCAGTGCCCGGTCCGACCAGCGGGCGACCCCGGCCGACGCTCGAGTGGGAACCGGGTCGCTCACCCGCGGCGCCCCGGACCGCGGCCCGCCGGGCCGCCCACCTGCAATCGGTTCATCGTCGAGCACGAAACCCCTCCCGGCGGACCGCTCATGCGAGTCGGCGCCTGGGCCGACCGCACTGGCGTGCCGCGATACCGCGCCACCCCCTGGCGCGACAGGACCCACCAACCCGCGCGGACGCGTGGCAGTAGCCCCGCTGATAGACGCTCAGCGGCGCGATAATGTTGCCCCATCCGCACAGGATTGCCGTTACGTGAGCGTTCCTCGGGAACGCTGTGTACACAGATTATGCGGAGGCTCCGAATACCGCTCCGCCGGGCCCGGCCCGTCCGGCTGCCATTGTGACAGTGACGTGAGGGTCATTCGGGGAACGGGCTGGCGAGATTAATCGAGACGGGAGGAGGCGTTGTCCGGCCGGTTGTCCCGCGGAGAGATGACGCCCGTGTGCCGCTGATCAGTTACGGACGATGAGCGCGATCGCCACGGTGACCCCGAGCGTGATTACTGCCGTGCGCAGGAGAGCCGGGCGCAGCCGCCGGGCGATCCGGGCGCCGAGCAGGCCGCCGAGCAACGAGGCGACGACGAGGATGCCCGCGTATCCCCAGGCGACCCTGGCGGTGACCAGGAACACAGCAACGCCCAGGGCGTTCACGCCGAAGGCGAGCAGCGTCTTGAGCGCGTTGGTCCGTTGGAGGTCGTCGACGAGCAGGATGCCCAGCACCCCGAGCAGCAACACGCCGAGCCCTGCGCCGAAGTAGGAGCCGTACACGCCCGCGACGAAGATCCCGATCCGGGTGGGCCAGGTGACCGTGTTCCCCGACCCGCCGTTCCCCGACCCGCCGTTCCCCGACCCGCCGGCCGCGGCCCGCCGACGCGCCACGAGGGCGGCCAGCCGGGTCTGCGCCGCCAGCAGCAGGCATGACACCAGGACGAGATACGGGACCAGGGCCCGGAAGCTGTCCGACGGGGTGGCCAGCAGCACGATCGCGCCGACGATGCCGCCGAGCATCGCGGGCGGTCCGAGCGCCCGCAGCCGGTCAAGCTGGTCGGCGAGCTCACGGCGGTAGCCCAACGCGCCGCCGGCATAGCCGGTGAGCAGGCCCACCGAGGAGGTGATGTTCGCGGTCAGCGCGGGCATCCCGGTGGTGAGCAGAGCCGGGAAGGCGATCAGGGTGCCCCCGCCGGCAATGGCGTTGACCGCTCCCGCCAGCAGGCCCGCCCCGGCTGTCAGCAGGGCATCGGCTGGACCCACGCATCCTCCTCGGCACACACCGTCGCACCGGATGCGCCGAGCCGGCGTGGGCGGCACAGTCCGCGCCGGCCTACCGGCCGGTTCCCCGGACAAGCCACCTGCACCTGCGCGACGGCGCACCCGGGTGATGTGCCCGAGCATCCGACTCCGGCGGCGAAGATGGGCGGCAGTGTGACGAGGCAGGTGCGCGGCGAGCGCCGCGCTCCGAGGCGAATCTACAGATCGAACTCCTCGGGGCTGATGCCGACGGCGAAGCAGGCCTCGCGCACGACGGCCTGCTCGCTCTTGTCGAACGTGCCGTCGGCCCCGCCGATGACGATCCCGATCTGGATGACGGCGCGCGCCTCGGCCGGCTTCTTCTTCGTCTTGCCGATGTCCTGCAGGACTGACACCTTGCCGAACTCGAAGTCCGCCTGCAGCTTGCCGACGTAGTCGTTGAAGCGACGCTGGAGATCGTCGGCCGGGAAGTTGTTGAGCACGTCATTGGAGATGATCAACGACGCGACCCGCTGGCGCTCCGCCGGGTCGATCGTCCCATCCGCCGCCGCCACCAGTGCGCAGATCGCCATGCTGGCGTCGCGGAAGGCACCGCTTTTCAGGTCGTTCTTCTTCGCGGCCAGCTGGCCCTGCATCGTCTGGGCGGACTGCCGCAGCTGGTTCCAGATGGGCACCTGAGCTCCCTTGCGCGGGTATGAGTCGGACGGACCATCATCTCGCGAGTTGCAACGCACGATGGCCGGCTCATGCTCCCACCACCACCACCGCCCCGCCCGCGCCAGCCCCCCGCCCGCGCCAGCCCCCCGCCCGCGCCAGCCCCGGCCGCGTCGGGCCTGCGCCGCATCAGCCTCCGGCGGCGGTGGCACGTGAAGCGGGAAGACGGTTGAGCCGGTCCACCGCGGGCTGCGCCGCGCCGATGGTGGAAAAGTCGACCGCGACAAACGTCGGCGTCCGTCCCTGCTCCGCGCGGCAGCGTTCGGCCCGCCCGACGATGGTGTCGGTGGCGTTGGAGGTCAGCGCGGCCCGCCGGCTGGGCGCGGCGTCGGTGAGCCAGTGGTTCATCAGCAGCAGCCCGGCTCCGGCTGCGCCCCGGTTGCGCACGCAGCCGCGCAGGTCCTCGGGCCGCTTCGCGTCGAAGGGCGTGTCGGCGGCGTACCGGTAGAAGCTGCGCAGGAACGTGCCCGGCAGGTCCTGGCGCTCGGTGAAGACCACCAGCCGCCGGCCCGAATCGATCATGGTTCGCAGCGTCGGCCAGCGCCCGTGCGGGTCGTCCGGCGGTGTCGCCACCATCGCCGCGAGTCCGGCCGACGCCACCCCGCCCGCGATCTCGCTGGCGGGGACGTCGTCATCCTGGATGATCAGACTCACCACCTCGGTGGGGTTGCGGGTCATCCAGTCCCGCACCCGGCCGAGTTCCGCGACGAAGTCGAGCGAGCCGAGCTGGCACAGGTTGTGGCACAGCCAGACGCCGGGCCGCGTCGAGACGGCGCCCTGGGCCAGCGGCGCCAGCGCCGCGCGGGTCGCCGGCGCCAAGGTGGCCAGGTACGCCTCGACCTGCGCCGGCGGCGTCCAGTGATGGACGTCGATCAGCAGCGTCCGGACCCCGAGGTCGAGCTGGTGGACGATCGTGGGGTCCTGGGACGGGCCGAGGAACCGGTCCTCGCTGTTCGCCATCGCGTTGTGGGTCGCGAGATAGGTCACCTGGTCGTAGCGCCGGTCGCACAGCGACGGGCTGCTCTCGCACAGCTCGCGGGGCTCGGCGGCGGCGCCGGGGAAGGCGGTCCAGGTCACGGTCACCATCACCGGCACGGCCAGGACGAACGCGGTGGCGACCCGGCGGCGGCGACCGGTCCGACTCCACCGCGCCGACGCCGCGACCAGCAGCGACAGTCCGGCTGCGACGATGCCGACGACGAGCGTCCAGGCCACGACCCGCAGGTAGTCGCTCTCCACCGTTCCGTAGGCCTGCCGGGAGAAGTCGACAAGCACTCCGCTCGCCCCGGGGGGCAACGGCGAGTGCGGCCCGGCGAGCGAGGTCAGCGGATTGGGCAGGGCGAGGCGCAGCACCACGCCGAGTCCGGCCGCGCCGAGCCCGGCCGCGATCACCGCCCCGGCTGCCGCCCGCACCTGCGACACCCCCCGCCGCCCGGCCAGTACGACAATGGCGGCCAGCGCACCTGCCATGATCAGGCTGAGCAGAACGGTCGCCCAGGTCAGGGCGGCGGCGACGTCGTGCAGGCGGTCGATCGCGCTGATCGCCGGGGAGTCGCGCAGGTCCGACAGGCGGAGCCCGAGGTCGAGGGTGGAGCCGTGCAGCGATGTCTGGAGCCGGGCGGTGGCCCGCTCGTCGCCCTGGAACACCTGCGGGCCGATGAGGGCCAGCGCCGCGGCAACGTCGCCGGAGCGCAGCATCGCCCGCAGCTCGGGTCCGACGCGGTCGCGGGTCGCCGGGTCCACCCGGTCGAGCACGAGGGGCAGGATCCGGTCGGTGTCCTGCGGGGTCAGCTCGATCGTGGGCAGCGACGCCGGGGGGCGACCCGCCGCGATGTCGTCGAGCGCGGTCAGCACGCCCTGGGTGAAGTCCTGCACGGAGGTGACCCGGTACCTGGTGCCGGCGCCGAGCTCACCGGCAATGTAGCGATTGGCCAGGCCGGAGATGTTGCCGAAGATCGGACGCAGGTCGACGGCGAGCTCGACGTCGCCGGTACGGGCACGCAGGTAGTCGACGATCCGGGTGATCTGCTCGTCGGTCATCTCCTGCACCGTCGCCGGCGGCAGCACCGTCCGCAGGTTCGAGGTGACCAGTGAGCTGTCGATCGGCAGCCCGGCGAGCAGGGTGTCGACCGCCGGGTCGGGCAGAACCTCGGTGTAGATGCGGTCGTAGGCATGCGCCCGGGTCAGCGACTGGGAGTAGAAGGCCGGGTGCAGCACGGTCCGCGACGCGGTGAGGATGACCACCAGCGGCAGCCAGCAGACCACGACGAGGGCGACAAGACCGGCGTGCGCGGCGCGGCGGCGGGCCGTGTTCCGCGGCCCGGCGACGGCCGGAGCGACGCCCGCGGCCCCCTCGGCCCGCGCCGACGAGTTCCGTTCATCTGCGCCCTGGCTCACCGCCGTCAAGATATCGCGCCCGGCGCATCGGCATCGCGGGCGGCGGCGAGCGGCGTCTCCTCAGGGCTCCCCCGCCGGGGTGCCCTCCGGCGCCGGCTGACGGGCCGGGCGCTGCCGTCAGCCGAGCAGGGGCAGCTCGGGGTGGGCGGTGTCCGCCAGTACTCGCTCGATGCGGGCCGCCACCTCGTCAGGGGTGCCCGCGCCGTCCACGGTGCGCAGCAGACCGCTGCGACCGTAGTAGCGACGCAGCGGCGCGGTCTCCTCGGCGAAGACCTTCAGGCGACGGCGTGCGGTGTCGTCGGCGTCGTCGACGCGGTCCTCGGTGTGCGCGCGGCGCCGGATGCGGTCGAGCACCTCGTCGATGTCGACGTCGAGGTCGACGACCGCGTCGAGGGGTCCGCAGCTCGCGGCGAGCATCCGGTCCAGCGCCTCCGCCTGCGGGTAGGTGCGGGGAAAGCCGTCGAGCAGGAAACCGACCTCGCAGTCGACGTCGCCGGCGAGCCGTTCGGCGACCATGTCCAGGACGATCTCGTCGGGGACGAGCTCGCCGGCACGGACGTAGCGCTCGGCACGCCGGCCCAGCTCCGTGCCCGCGGCGATCTGCCGGTCGAACAGCTGCCCGGTGGAGATCGCGGGGATGCCATGCCGGGCACCGATCCGCGCACCCTGCGTTCCCTTGCCGGAGCCCGGGGGGCCGAGCAGCACGAGCCTCATATGACAGGACGGTACCGCCACCAGCGCCGACCCCCAGCGCAGATCTCGGTCAATCGGAACAGATCCGGCAGGGAGCAAGGCACATCACAGCGAAATGTCACCGAACGCAAACACCCGGCCCACGCAGCCACACCCGTGGCATGGGCCGGGACCGGCCGCCCCACGCAGGGGCGGCCGTCACCGTCAGCGACGGGTCGGGGTGATCGGCTCGGGCAGGTCGGTGCGGCCCATGAGGTAGCGGTCGACCGCCGCGGCCGCCGCACGCCCCTCCGCGATCGCCCAGACGATCAACGACTGGCCGCGGCCCATGTCCCCGGCGACGAACACGCCGGGCACCGACGACGACCAGCCGGCATCGCGGGCGACGTTGCCCCGGGCGTCGAGCTCGACGCCGAGATCGGCGAGCAGGCCGGGCCGCTGCGGGCCGGTGAAGCCCATGGCCAGCAGCACCAGCTCGCAGGGCAGCTCGACGTCGGTGCCCTCGACCTTGACGAACTTCCCGTCGGCGAAACGGACCTCGTGCATGCGCAGCGCCCGCACGTTGCCCTCGTCGTCGCCGAGGAACCGCTCGGTGGAGACGGCGAACACCCGCTCGCCGCCCTCCTCGTGCGCGCTGGAGACCCGGTAGACGATCGGGTACGACGGCCACGGGTTGGCCGGCGCCCGCAGCTCCGGCGGGCGCGGCATGATCTCGAGCTGGTGCACCGACGCCGCGCCCTGCCGATGCGAGGTGCCCAGGCAGTCCGCGCCGGTGTCGCCACCGCCGATGATGACGACCCGCTTGCCCCGCGCTGAGATCGGCGAGGTCTCCAGGTCACCCTGGGCAACCCGGTTCGCCGGGACGAGGAACTCCATGGCCAGATGGATGCCGCCGAACTCCCGGCCGGGGACCGGCAGGTCACGGCCGACTGTCGAGCCGCCCGCGAGGACGACCGCGTCGTAGGAGGACCGCAGCTCGTCAGCGGTGATGTCGACCCCGACATTGCAGGAGGTGACGAACGAGGTGCCTTCGGCCTCCATCTGGGCGAGCCGCTGGTCGACGACCCTCTTCTCCATCTTGAACTCGGGAATGCCGTAGCGCAGCAGTCCGCCGGCCCGGTCCGCCCGCTCGTACACGGCGACGTCGTGCCCGGCGCGGGTGAGCTGCTGGGCGGCGGCGAGCCCGGCCGGCCCGGACCCGACGACCGCGACCCGCCGGCCGGTGCGCACGCTCGGCGGCACCGGGACGACGGTGCCGTCCGCCCAGGCGCGGTCGATGATGCTGACCTCGACCTGCTTGATGGTCACCGGGTCGTCCCCGATGCCCAGCACGCAGGCCGCCTCGCAGGGCGCGGGGCACAGCCGGCCGGTGAACTCCGGGAAGTTGTTCGTCGCGTGCAGCCGCTCGATCGCGTCGGTCCAGTCCCCGCGCCGGGACAGGTCGTTCCACTCGGGGATGAGGTTGCCCAGCGGACAGCCGTTGTGGCAGAACGGGATGCCGCAGTCCATGCACCGGCCGGCCTGCTCGCGCAGATGCTCCTCGGGGAAGGACTGGTAGACCTCCTGCCAGTCCTGGAGGCGGAGATCGACCGGCCGGCGCTTCGGCAGCTCCCGGCGGTGCTTGAGGAAGCCTGTCGGGTCAGCCATGACACTCCTGTCGGATCCGTCCGGGCCGCCCGGCCCGCTGTGCGATCAGCTTCTGAGCGATCAGCCGCTGGCCGGCCGGCCAGCGGCCGCGCGCGACGCGCCGGTCAGACACGACTCGCCGCCATGATCACGTCTTCGGCGACGAGGCCCTGCTCTTCGGCCTGGCGGATCGCGGTGAGCACCCGCTTGTAGTCGCGCGGCATGACCTTGCAGAACGCACCGCGCACGTTCTCCCAGTCGGCGTGCAGGCGCGCGGCCACCGTCGAGCCGGTTTCCCGGCGGTGCCGGACGAGCAGGTCGCGCACGACCGCCTCGTCGGCGGGGTCCAGGTCCTCGACGTCGACCATCTCGGTGTTGATCCGGGCCTTGACCGGGTTGTAGAGGTACGCCACGCCGCCGCTCATGCCCGCGGCGAAGTTACGCCCGATCGCGCCGAGGACCAGCACCGTGCCGCCGGTCATGTACTCGCAGCCGTGGTCGCCGACGCCCTCGACGACCGCGGTCGCCCCGGAGTTACGCACGCAGAACCGCTCGCCGACGATCCCGCGGAAGAACGCCTCGCCCGCCGTCGCCCCGTAGAGCAGGACGTTGCCGGCGACGATGTTGTCCTCGGCGCGCAGCGGCGACTCCTTCGGCGGGAACACGAAGATCTTGCCACCGGACAGACCCTTGCCGGTGTAGTCGTTCACGTCGCCTTCGAGGGTCAGCGTCATGCCCCGGGGGGCGAAGGCGCCGAAGCTCTGCCCGGCGGACCCGGTGAAGCGCAGCTGGATCGTGTCGTCGGGCAGCCCGGCCGCGCCGTACCGCTTCGTCACCTCGTAGCCGAGCATGGTGCCGACGGTACGGTTGACGTTGCGGATCGGCATCTCCAGCCACACCGGCCGGCCGTCGTCGAGCGCGCCCTCGCAGAGCTGGATCAGCGAGTTGTCCAGCGCCTTGTCCAGCCCGTGGTCCTGGCTGGAGGTGCAGTTCAGCGAGCCGCCGAACGGCCGCTCGGGGCTGTGCAGCAGCGGGGTGATGTCGAGCCCGGAGGCCTTCCAGTGCTCGACCGCCGCGCGGGCGTCGAGCAGGTCGACCCGGCCGACGGCCTCCTTCAGCGTGCGGAAGCCCAGTGCCGCGAGGTAGGCGCGGACCTCCTCGGCGATGAAGGTGAAGAACGCCTCGACGAACTCCGGCTTGCCGGTGAACCGTTCCCGCAGCGCCGGATTCTGGGTGGCCACGCCGACGGGGCAGGTGTCGAGGTGGCAGACGCGCATCATCACGCAGCCGGCGACGACCAGCGGTGCGGTGGCGAAACCGAACTCCTCGGCGCCGAGCAGCGCGCCGACGATGACGTCACGGCCGGTCTTGAGCTGGCCGTCGACCTGCACGACGATCCGGTCGCGCAGCCCGTTGAGCAGCAGCGTCTGCTGGGTCTCGGCCAGGCCCAGCTCCCAGGGGGCGCCGGCGTGCTTGAGCGAGGTCAGCGGGGACGCGCCGGTGCCACCGTCGTGCCCGGAGATCAGCACCACGTCGGCGTGTGCCTTGGAGACGCCGGCGGCGACAGTGCCGACGCCGACCTCGGCGACCAGTTTGACGTGCACCCGCGCCTTCGGGTTGGCGTTCTTCAGGTCGTGGATGAGCTGGGCGAGGTCCTCGATCGAGTAGATGTCGTGGTGCGGCGGCGGGGAGATGAGCCCGACGCCCGGCGTCGAGTGCCGGGTCCTGGCGATCCACGGATAGACCTTGTGAGCCGGTAGCTGGCCGCCCTCGCCGGGCTTCGCCCCCTGCGCCATCTTGATCTGGATGTCGTCGGCGTTGGCCAGGTACTCGCTGGTCACGCCGAACCGGCCGCTGGCGACCTGCTTGACCGCCGAGCGGCGCAGGTCGCCGTTGGCGTCGGGGACGAAGCGCTCGGCGTCCTCGCCGCCCTCGCCGGTGTTCGACTTGCCGCCGAGCCGGTTCATGGCGATGGCCAGCGTCTCGTGGGCCTCGGCGCTGATCGACCCATAGGACATGGCGCCGGTCGCGAACCGCTTGACGATCTCCGAGACCGGTTCGACCTCGTCGATCGGCACCGGCGGGCGCACCCCGGTGCGCAGCTCGAACAGCCCGCGCAGGGTCGAGTTCTCCCTGGACAGACCGTCGACCTTGCCGGTGTACTCCTGGAAGACCTCGTACCGGCGGGTGCGGGTGGCGTGCTGGAGCAGGAAGACGGTCTCCGGGTTGAACAGGTGGATCTCGCCCTCGCGCCGCCACTGGTACTCACCGCCGATCTCCAGCCCGCGGTGCGCCAGCTCGGAGGGGACCCGCGGGTGCGCGCGGCGGTGCCGCGCGGCGACCTCGTCGGCGATCACGCCGAGGCCGACGCCGTCGAGGCGCGACGGGGTGCCGACGAAGTAGGCGTCGACCAGCTCCTGGGACAGCCCGATCGCCTCGAAGACCTGCGCACCGGTGTAGCTGGCCACGGTGGAGATGCCCATCTTGGACATCACCTTCAGCACGCCCTTGCCCAGCGCCTTGATCAGGTTCTTTTCGGCCTGCTCCCGGGACACGCCGACGATCTCGCCCTCGGCGATGAGCGCGTCGATCGACTCGAACGCCAGGTACGGGTTGACCGCCGCGGCGCCGTAGCCGGTGAGCAGGGCGATGTGGTGGACCTCACGGGCGTCGCCGCACTCGACGATGAGGCCGACCTTCGTCCGGGTCCGCTCCCGGATCAGGTGATGGTGCACGGCCGCGGTGAGCAGCAGCGACGGGATCGGCGCCTTGCGCTCGTCGGAGTCGCGGTCGGAGAGCACGACGACGCGCGCCCCGTCGGCGATGGCCTCGCTGACCCCGGCGCAGATCTCGGTGAGGCGGGCCGCGAGCGCCTCACCGCCGCCGTCGACGTCGTAGAGGCCGCGCACCGTCACCGAGGCGAAACCGGGCATGTCCCCGTCGTCGTTGATGCCGATGATCTTCGAGAGCTGGCCGCTGGAGATCACCGGGTAGGGCAGGTGCACCATCCGGCACGACGCCGGCGACGGCGCGAGCAGGTTTCCCTCCGGGCCCAGGGTGCGCCCGAGGCTGGTGACCAGCTCCTCCCGGATCGCGTCCAGCGGCGGGTTGGTGACCTGCGCGAACAACTGGGTGAAGTAGTCGAACAGCAGCCGGGGGCGGCTGGAAAGCACGGCGACGGGCGTGTCGGTACCCATCGAGCCGATCGGCTCGGCGCCGGCCCGCGCCATCGGCGCGACCAGAACGCGTAGTTCCTCCTCGGTGTAGCCGAACACCTGCTGGCGGCGCAGCACGGAGGAGTGGCCGTAGATCATCTGCTCGCGGTCGGGCAGGTCGTCCAGCGAGATCAGCCCGGCATGCAGCCACTCGGCGTAGGGGGCGGCGCTCGACAGCTCCGACTTGATCTCATCGTCGCTGACGATGCGCTGCTGCGCGGTGTCGACGAGGAACATCCGGCCCGGCTGCAACCGCCCCTTCTGGACGACCTTGTGCGGCGGGATGTCGAGCACGCCGACCTCGGAGGCCATCACGACCAGCCCGTCGTCGGTCACCCAGTACCGCGACGGGCGCAGGCCGTTGCGGTCCAGCACCGCGCCGATGACCGTGCCGTCGGTGAACGCGATCGACGCCGGGCCGTCCCAGGGCTCCATCAGAGCGGAGTGGAACTCGTAGAAGGCCCGCAGCGCCGGGTCCATCTCGGCGTGGTTCTCCCACGCCTCGGGGATCATCATCAGCACCGAGTGCGGCAGGCTGCGCCCGCCCAGGTGCAGCAGCTCCAGCACCTCGTCGAAGCTCGCCGAGTCGCTCGCGCCGTCCGCGCAGATGGGGAACAACCGAGCCAGGTCGCCGGGGATGAGGTCGCTGGCCAGCAGCGCCTCGCGGGCCCGCATCCAGTTCCGGTTGCCGCGGACGGTGTTGATCTCGCCGTTGTGCGCGACAAACCGGTAGGGGTGCGCCAGCGGCCAGCTCGGGAACGTGTTCGTCGAGAAGCGGCTGTGCACGAGCGCGATGGCGCTGGCGAACCGCGGGTCGTCGAGGTCCGGGAAGTACGCCGAGAGCTGATGGGTGGTCAGCATCCCCTTGTAGACCAGCGTCCGTGACGACAGTGACGCCAGGTAGACGCCGGTCTCCCGGCGGATCCGCTTGCGCACGCAGAACGCCCGACGCTCCAGCTCACCCGCGTCGAAGCCGTCGTCGGCACCGCCCTCGGCCGCCCCCCGCGCGATCGCCGCGCCCTGCGTCCCCGAGGTGGGCAGGCTGCCCGCAGGCGCGAGGAAGAGCTGACGCATCCGCGGCTCCACCTCGCGGGCGGCGTGCCCGACGATGTGGCTGACCGTCGGCACCTCACGCCAGCCGAGGACCCGCAGCCCCTCCTGGCGGACGATGCGGCTGATCGTGCGCACCGCGTCGTCGCGCTCCCCCGCGACCTGCGGCAGGAAGGCGATGCCGACCGCATACCGCCCGGGCTCGGGCAGGGCGAAATCGACCACGTCGCGCAGGAACAGATCGGGGACCTGGACCAGGATGCCGGCTCCGTCGCCGGTGTCCGGGTCGCTGCCCGACGCGCCTCGGTGATCGAGGTTGCGCAGCACGGTCAGGCCCTGGTCGACCAGTTCGTGGCTGCGACGGCCGTGCACGTCGACGACGAAGCCGACACCACAGGCATCGTGTTCGAAGGTGGGGTCGTAAAGACCTTGCGCACTCGGCATCCGGCGAAGTCCTGTCCATCTTCAGGGGCTGAAGGAGGTGCGGACGACGCTGTCCGAGGTGGAACGGGGGCACGACGGCGCTGGCCCAGCGTCGGCTGCCCTCCCGTCGAGTGTGCCACGCGCCGCGTCGAGACGCCGTGATCATATATGTCCAGGAGATCACGGCCGTATAACGTCACATTTCCAAGCACCACCGCGGTCGGACCGAGTAGGCGCGTATTTCGTTGAGATCATGCGGTCTTCGCGTGAGTTTTTTCGAGTTTCTTGATCGAGGTCCGCGGGCCGCGGGGTCCGCGAGCCGGTCGGTCGGCGGGTCGGTCGGTGGATCGCGGGTTGGCGGCGGATGCATGGGAGAGCAGCTCCATGGTCCTTCTGCCGGGTTCCGCGTCCGCTTTGTCCCTACAGAAGAACCCGACTGTCCCTTTCCCACGCACACCACCCGCGGCCGCAGGGCCACAGCCACCCGCCTATCCGATCCCGGCCAGATCGTGGCACCACGCGCACCTGCGATCCGGGCCGGCGACGCGAACGCCAGCTCAGGGAGCGGGCGGCCTGTCGACCTTCGTCCGCCCGGACGGCACCGCTCCCGCCCCGGCTTCGACCTCCGTAACCGGCTGCTCGCCATCCGCGATATGCGAGGTGTCGGCACTGGAGGTGTCGGCGCGGGAGGTGTCGGCGCGGGAGGTGTCATTGGGCTCGTCGGCGGCGTCCGCGGCGGTCCGGGCTTCCGCGACGGGCTTGGCTCCGGCACCTGCGGGCCGGCGCCGGGCCCGCTCCTGGACGAGGCCCAGTGCCCGCTGCTCCTCCGGAGACACGTCCGGATCCACCGGCCGGCGCACGACCAGCAGCGCCACCACGGCGCCGATGCAGACGATCGCGGAGGTCCAGATGTTCACGCGCAGGCCGAGGATCTCGTCCGCGGTGTCGATGCGCAGCATCTCGATCCACAGACGGCCGAACGTGTAAAGCGCGACGTACAGGGCGAACAGCCGGCCCCGGCCGAGCCGGTGGCGCCGGTCGACGAACAGCAGGATGCCGGCCACGACGAGGTTCCACAGGAACTCGTAGAGGAACGTCGGCTGGTACGTCGCCACCCCCGGGTCGGCCCGGTGCGCGGGGTCGATGCGCACCGCCCAGGCAAGCGTGGTGGGCTTGCCGTACAGCTCCTGGTTGAACCAGTTACCCCAGCGCCCGATGGCCTGCGCGAGGATGATCCCGGGCGCGGCGGCGTCGGCGAACAGGGGAAGGCTGATCCCGAGGCGACGGGCGGCGAACCAGGCGCCGAGCGCGCCGCCGGCGATGGCCCCCCAGATCCCCAGCCCGCCGTTCCAGATCTTGACTACGTCGGCGACATGCCCGTTGTCGCCGAAGTAGGCGTCCGGGGTGCTGAGGACGTGGTAGATCCGGGCGCCGACGATCCCGAAGGGGACAGCCCAGTAGGCGATCTCCCCGGCGATCGCCGGATCCATGCCCCGGGCGCGCAACCTGCGTCCGGTGACGACGACGGCGACCACGATGCCGATGATGATCATCAGGGCGTAGGCGCGCAGAGGCACCGGCCCGAGATGCACCACACCACGGGAGGGGCTGGGGATGGCGGCGAGTACCACGTTCGTCAGGCTATCCCGCGGGCCGCGGCGGGCCGGTGGGGGGCGGTGGCGCCACTCCGGTGGAGGTACCCGCCGATGCGGGTGCCGGCGGGACCGGGATGCTCAGGCCGAGGCCGGGACGGGGGTGCGGACCCCGGCGGCGAGCTCGGCGGCGAGCCTGCCGATGCCGTCGAGGGCGGCGGCATCGCCCGCACCGGAGCGCTGCGCGTCGACCAGGACCTTGACCAACGCCGAGCCGACGATGACCCCGTCGGCGAAGCCGGCCACCTTGGCGGCCTGCGCGCCGGTGCTGACCCCGAGGCCGACCGCCACCGGCAGCTCGGTGGCGGTCCGTACGCGGGCGACCAGATCGGCGGCCTGCGTGCCGACCGCGGCCCGGGTGCCGGTCACGCCCATCAGGGAGGCGGCGTAGACGAAACCACCGGAGATCCCGGCGACCAGCCGGATCCGGGCGTCCGAGGAGCTGGGCGCGACGAGGAACACCGGGGCGAGGCCGTGCTCCGCGCTCGCCTCGAGCCACGGGGCCGACTCCTCGGGCGGCAGGTCCGGGGTGATCGTCCCCGCTCCGCCGGCCGCGGCGAGGTCGGCGGCGAACCGCGCCGGGCCGTAGCGGTCGATCGGGTTCCAGTAGGTCATGACCAGAACGGGTGCGCCGGTGGCGGCCACCGCCTCGACGGTGCGCAGCACGTCCGTGGTCGTCACCCCGCCGCGCAGCGCCGCGTCGGCGGCGTCCTGGATCACCGGACCGTCCATCGTCGGGTCGGAGTAGGGCAGGCCGACCTCGACGACGTCGACGCCCGCCGCGACCATGGCCCGCATCGCCGCGATTCCGCCGTCAACCGTCGGATAGCCGGCCGGCAGGTAGCCGACCAGCAGGGATCGGCCCTCCTCGCGGGCGGCCGTGAAACGCTCGTCCAACCGACTCTGCACCGTGCTGCGTCCGTTCCGTCGAGCCCGAGGGCTGGCTGTGCGCCGGCGTCAGCCGCGCGGGTCCGCGCCGGCGGCGGCGCCGCCCGCGTCGTCGAGCAGGCCGAACCAGCGGGCCGCCGTGTCGACATCCTTGTCGCCGCGGCCGGAGCAGTTGACCAGGACGGTCGCGTCCGGGCCGAGCTCGCGGGCGACGTCGAAGGCACCGGCGAAGGCGTGGGCGCTCTCGATCGCGACAAGGATGCCCTCGGTGCGGGCGACGAGCGCGAGCGCGGCCATCGCCGCGGCGTCGTCGACGACGCGGTAGCTCGCCCTACCGGTCTCGTGCAGCAGCGCGTGCTCGGGGCCGATGCCGGGGTAGTCCAGCCCGGCGGAGATCGAATGGGACACCTGCGTCTGACCGAACTCGTCCTGCAGCAGGAAGGTCCGCATGCCGTGCAGCACGCCCGCGGACCCACCGGCGATCGCCGCGGCGTGCCGGCCGGTGGCGACGCCGTCCCCGCCGGCCTCGCAGCCGATCAGGGCGACGGCGGTGTCGGGGATGAACGGGTGGAAGATGCCCATCGCATTGGAACCGCCGCCGACGCAGGCGACGACCGCGTCGGGCAGCCGGCCGGTACGGTCGAGCACCTGGGCCCGGGCCTCCACGCCGATGATGCGCTGGAAGTCGCGGACCATCATCGGGAACGGGTGCGGGCCCATCACCGAGCCGATGCAGTAATGGGTGTGCTCGACGGTGGCGACCCAGTCGCGCATCGCCTCGTTGATGGCGTCCTTGAGGGTGCGGCTGCCGGAGGCGACCGGGACGACCTCGGCGCCGAGCAGGCGCATCCGGGCGACGTTGAGCGCCTGCCGGCGGGTGTCCTCTTCGCCCATGTAGACGACGCAGTCCAGGCCGAGCAGAGCACTGGCGGTGGCGGTGGCCACACCATGCTGGCCGGCGCCGGTCTCGGCGATGACCCGGGTCTTGCCCATCCGCTTGGCCAGCAGGCACTGGCCGAGCACATTGTTGATCTTATGTGAGCCGGTGTGGGCCAGGTCCTCGCGCTTGAGCAGGATGCGGGCGCCGCCGACCTGCTCGGTGAGCCGGTGGGCGTCGGTGAGCGGCGTGGGCCGGCCGGCATAGGTGGCGAGCAGGCGGTCGAGCTCGGCGACGAAGCCCTCGTCCGCCCTGGCCTGGTCGTAGGCCTCGGTCAGCTCGTCGAGGGCCGCCATGAGTGCCTCGGGCACGAACCGCCCGCCGAACCGGCCGAAGTGCCCCGCGGGGTCGGGGAACGCCTGCCAGTTCTCCGCCTGCTCCCGGACGGCGCCGACGGACGGCGCCGCGGTCGCGGTCTCGGCGGGAGCTGGCTGGGCAGCGGTTCGGGTAGCCACAGTGCGACTGTATCGGTCCGCACCGACAGGTTGGGCTGACCCGGCCGGCCCGGCCGCTAGCGGCCGACCCTGGCAGCCGGATGCGCCCCCGCGGCCACGAGGTCGGCGATGGTCTGGCGGGGATCGCCGGTCACCGCCGCCTCGCCGACCAGCACCGCGTCGGCCCCGGCGGCGGCGTAGGCGAGCAGGTCGTGCGGGCCGCGCACGCCGGACTCGGCCACCGCGAGCACCCCGGCGGGCACCATCGGCGCGAGCCGGCCGAACGTGGCCCGGTCGACTTCCAGCGTGCGCAGGTCGCGGGCGTTGACGCCGATCAGCCGGGCGTCGGCGTCCACCGCGCGGCCGAGCTCCGCCTCGTCATGCACCTCGACGAGCGCGGTCATGCCCAGCGACTCGATCCGTTCGCGCAGGCCGACCAGCCGTGGCTGGTCCAGCGCGGCGACGATGAGCAGCACGATGTCCGCCCCGTGCGCGCGCGCCTCGAAGACCTGGTAGGGCGAGACGATGAAGTCCTTGCGCAGCAGCGGGACGTCCACCGCGCGGCGCACGGCGTCGAGGTCGGCGAGCGACCCGCCGAAGCGGCGCCCTTCGGTGAGCACACTGATGGCGGCAGCGCCGCCGGCCTCGTAGTCGAGGGCGAGGGCCGCGGGATCGGCGATGGCCGCCAGCTTCCCCTTCGACGGGGAACTGCGCTTGACCTCGGCAATCACCGAAACCGGGGAGTTACGGAACACGGCGAGCGCGTCCCTGGGGTCGGGGACGCGCTCCACGCGCTGCTTGAGGTCGGCGAGGGGGGTCTGCTGCTCGCGGATGGCCAGGTCGGCCCTGACCCCGTCGAGGATCTCGGCGAGGACGCTCATCGACCCGCGCTCGCGGCTGTCGCGGTCATGCCGCCGATGGTAGGCCAGGCCCGGCGGCCCGGCCCGGGGCCCCCACAACTTGCTACGACCAACAACTCCAAGTAGTCAACATTCGGGCAACGGCGGCCCACCTCACACTCGGCGATCACACCCCACCCCGCCACGCCGTCGGCGTGGCGGGGTGGCGACACACGCCTTCGATCCTCTATAGTCGAACACGCGTTCGACATCGAGGGAGTTCCCATGGACACTCGCCGCACCTCCTTTCCACTGATCTTCGGTATTTCCCCGGTCTCCGGTATGCCGCCGGTCTCCAGCTCGGCCCCGACGCCCCGGGCATTCCCCGCTGGGCCGGCATCGGCCCCCGCCCGGGTGGAGGACCACGACCCGGCCGGCGCGGCGGCCGTACCGGCCTGGGAGGAGCAGCTCGACGCGCTCGCCCGCTGCCTGTCGCGGATGGACGCGCTCATGGCCATGCTGGAGGCCGACCTCGAGCGCCACACGCGGATGCTCGCGGCGCTGGCCGACCCGCTCCCACAGCTCGAGTCCGTCGCCCTCGCGCCTTTGCCCCCGTTGCCCCCGTATCCCGACCTGCCGGCGGGCGGCGGCGGATCCGGCCCCGGCGGGCAGCGATGATCAGGTCGGGTCGTGGCCCCTCTCGATCGCGTCCCAGGCGTCGACCGGTCTGGCTTCGCGGGCCTGGTAGCGGCCGGACATCCCCGGCCAGGATCGGCCTCGCAGGACAGCGAGGCCGCCGGCGGCGGTGAGCAGCACGCCGCCCAGCATTGCCAGCCACGGCGCGGCGGTGCGGTGCACGCCGCTGATCTCGGCCCGCCCGCCGGGGGCGAACTGGCGGACCTGGTCGGTGTCGCGCAGGGCGGCCAGCGGATCGAAGCCGACGTGCGCCGCCACGTAGGCGATGCCGATCCCCGCGGCGACGGCCAGCAGGCCGACGATCGGGCGGCCGATCCGCCGGGTTGCGACGATCGCGACCGCAGCGGCGAGGCCGACCAGGGCGAGCGCGGTCGCCGCCGAGGCGATGTCGCCGCCGGTCCAGTGCACGGCGAGCGGCGCGGCCACTGCGGTGGCGTCCAGCCCGCCGCGGGGGGTGCCCACCCGGGCGGAGACCCAGGTCGCCCCGCTGCACACCAGGACAAGGCCCGCGCCGAGCAGGCAGCCGACCACCGCGAGCACCCGTTCCCTGCGGCCGCGGCGAGCCGCCCGCATGGCGCGGAGATCGTCGACGGCAGCCGGGGCGTCCGTGGGCAGCCCGTCGCTCCCGGCCGAGGGGGAAC
>NZ_JAMPTM010000269.1 GCF_025403375.1 Frankia gtarii | reverse complement strand
CACCCCCGCCGCGCCGCGGCTCGCGCCGCCGCCTGCTCTCGGCCGGGGCGCCGACGTCGAGCGGGCGCTCCGGCCTGGTCCGCCTGTACATCTCGGCGTGCGCCACCCACCTCGCCCGCGGCGCGAGCGCCGCCGGCGGCGGCGTGTCCACCGCCCTGGGTGATGTCCTGCCGTCGTTCCCGCAACCCCGGTCACCGGAGGGCATCCGTCCGGCGTCGCCCGCGACGGGGGAGTCCGTCCGGGCGATCGGGGCTGCTCACTCGCCGGCGGCGACGCAGGCGTCGCGCAGCACGGGGGTGGGGGAGCCGAGCAGGAATCCCTGGCCGTAGCGGATGCCGGTGTCGCGGGTGGTGAGCAGCTCGCCGGCCGTCTCGATGCCCTCGGCGACCACGCCGCCGCCGATCTCCTCGGCGACGTGCACGAGTCCCGTCGCGACCGCGCGCCGCGCCGGATCGGTGTCGATGCCCTGGGTCAGGCTGCAGTCCATCTTGATGATCTCCGGCCGTAGCCGGACGAGCTGCTCCAGCCCGGAGTAGCCGGCGCCGACGTCATCGGCGGCGAACCGGACCCCGATCCGGCGCAGTCGGTCCAGGTCGCGGGTGACCTCGGGGGCGTCGGTGATCCGCTGATGCTCGGTGATCTCCACCAGGAGGCGCTCCGCGTCCGTTCCAGCGATCATCTCCACCAGGCCGGCGGACAGGGTGGTCGCCGAGGCGTTGACGGCGAGGCCGATGTGCGCGGGGATCCGGGGGAGCGCGGCCAGCGCGCGGCGCACCGCGGCGAGCTCCAGCTCGACGGTCAGCCCGACCGCCCCGGCCGCCACGAACCACTGCGCGGTGCTGCGGCAGGGGTCCGGGAACCGGGACAACGCCTCCACCCCGACGATCCGCGCCCGTTCCAGGTCGAACACCGGCTGGAAGGCGAGCGTCGGGCCGCCCTGGTCGATCAGACGGCTGACGTCGAGCCAGAGCTGGCTGTGCGTCTGCCACATCCGGTGCAGATCGGACACCGAGTCGCGCAGGATCTCGGCGAGCATCAGCAGGAACTGGGCGTCCCGCTCGCGCAGCTCGCGGTGGGGCCGATGGCCCAGGCAGCCGAGCACACCGTAGATCGTGCCGTCGCCGGTCACGACCGGCGCGGCGACGTAGGAACGGATGTCGAGCTCACGCACGGCGGGCGAATCGGCGGTGCGAGGGTCGGCGAGGGTGTCCGGGATGAGCGTCGGCAGCTGGCCGCTGAGGACCCCGGCGTACAGGCCCCTGCGCCGGCGCACGGTCGATCCCTGGGTGATGTGGAAGGAGTCGCCGTCGCCGCTGAGGGCCTGGATGACGAGCATGTCGCCCTCGATCCGGCCGAGCCAGGCCGTGTCCATGTGCAGGTGCCGGCGCAGCACTGCGAGCAGCTCGACCACCGCCGCCGACGGGGTGGGGACCTCGGCCGTCGGCCCGAGCGACGTGGCCGTACGCACCGTCATCCGCCTTCACCTCCCCGCGAGGTGTCTGTTCCCGCGACCGCGTCCATGCACACCCGCACCGACCACCGCGCTGCCCCTAATGAAGACAAACCTGCAGGTCAGCGGCTTGTTTGTCGTCAGCACCAGATCGGAGCAAATTCGGTGCTTTATGCACGTGAGGGCGGGAAGGGATGACGGTAAGGGCGCAACGCCGCGGAGCCGACCAGGTGGAGTGAGCACGTGACCATGTTCGACAGCTTGTTGCACGGCCTTGACAACCAGGAGCAGGACCGCACGAAGGAGCTGATCGCCGACAGCGTGGCCACCGATCGCGCCGACGCACTCGCGGGCAAGGCGCCGGACCGGCTCGTCGACTCCGGCAGCCGCCGCCGCCGTTCCCGGGCCGAGACCCAGCGCCGATAGTGGGCCGATAGTGGCTAGCCGGTGACCCGGGCGCGTACCTCCGGGCGTCGCAGTGGCGGCACCGTCGAGGGCGGCTGGCGACGGGCCGGCAGCGCGTCGAGCAGCCGGTGCACCGAGGCCGCGACCTCGCGGACAGCCGTCTCGAAGGCCTCGTCGACCGTGGCCGGCGGTTGGCGCAGGCCACTGATCTTCCGCACGAACTGGCGGGCGGCGGCCTGTACTTCGTCGGCGGTCGCGGGCGGCTCCAGCCCCCGCAGTTCGGTGATGTTGCGACACATATCGCAACGGTAACGGCCGCGTCCGTCCGTGAGCCGTCTCTCCTCCAGGTGCCTCCAGACGTTTCCAGCCGCCACCTCGGGGCCCTTCGATTGTGGTCTTCCCCGGAAATCACATGCCGCAGGACGCCGGCAAGGGGGAAAATACCGAGGGGTGCAGTGTCGTCTCCATGCATGGTGCGGGACATGGCGGCATTCACCGTCGAGGGGAGTCGAGGGCTCATGGCGGACGGGTACTACGGCGAGTCGCCGGGTGGAAACCGGAGATCGGGCCGGCGCGGTGAGCGGTTCGCGCAGGCGCGCCGCCTGGCCGGCCAGGCTCGTCAGGACCGCACCACCTCGTGGTACATCCCGCTGGTGCTCACGGTGATCGCCGCCGGAGCGTCGTTCGACGCCTTCGGGCGCGCCTTCGGGTTCCTCTACGCCCTCGTGCTGACGGTCGCCTTCGTCGCGCTGACCTGGACGACGATCCGGCTCATGCCGTCGGTGTCCGACGAGCTCAACGTCTCCCGCATCAGCGGGCCACGCAAACTCTTCGCGGTCGCGAACACCCCGGTGCGCACCCGTGGCGTGTTCGTGCTCGCCGCCGCGCTGCCCGTCGCGATCGCTCTGATCAAGACGGTCGGCTTCTTCGTGCTCGGCGGGATCCTGCTCGTCGGCGTCGTGGTCGGCGCCGCGGTGGCCGCCGCCTGGGTGTTCGAGCGCCGCTAGCCACTGACCCTCGTGCGCGAGCGGGACGACCCCTCACCGGGCCGGGCGTCTAGGACCCTGCGTCACCTGCGAGGCGGACCTCGGCCATCACCAGACAGACGACGGCGGACAGGAGCAGCAGAGTACCGATCAATGTCGCCGCCGAGAGCTGCTCTCCGAGCAGCGTGACCGCGAGTACGGCGGCACCCACCGGCTCGATCAGCATGATCGCTGACGTGGTGCCGGCGCGCACGACCGCCGCGCCGGCGAAGTAGAGCGGATAGGCCAGTGCCGTCGGCACCACGGCCACATACGCGAGGAGCACCAGCACCCGGCCGAGGTCGGTGGTGTGCGGCATGAGTCCTCCTGCCGCGGCCAGCGGCAGCAAGGCCGCGGCTCCGATGCCGAAGGCCCACGCCGTCGTGACGGACGGGTCCTCGCCGCCACCCGCGCGCCCGATCCACCGGGCCAGCAGCGTGGCCAGGGCGTATCCCGAGGCGGACAGCAGCGCGAGCACAACACCCGGCGGACGCACCGTTCCGCCCCGATTGCCGAGGACAAGCACCGTCAGGCCGCCGAGTGCCACAGCCACCGCCACGATTCCCTGTCCCAGCCGCTCACCCAGCATGAGTCGCGCGCCCACGGCGGTGAGTACCGGCCCAGCTCCCAGCGTGACGATCGTGCCCACTGCCAGCCCCGTCGTCGCGACCGCCCCGAAATAGGCGGTCTGGAACACGGCGAGGCCCAGACCCGTCCCCACCCGCAGGAACAGCCGTCGGCGCCGGGGCTGCACGGCCACGTGGGCCCGGTTCGCCGAACGGGACGGCCATACCGCTCGGCCTACGAGCAGCACGAACAGGCCACTGACGAAGCGCCAGAAGGACACGGCCACCGGCCCCAGATCGCTGGATCGGCAGACAAGGTCCACCGCGGCTCCGGTGGTGCTCCAGGTGGCACCGGCAACAGCCAAGTACAGCAGGCCGCGCCCGATGGGCAGGGGGACAACAGTATTCGACACTGTGCGCTCTCCGCGTGAGGAAGTGGTCGTGTGATTCCCTCTGCGGGCAGCACGACCGGCGCGCCGGGTGTCGTCCCCCGGTGCGTTGGTCTTCCCTGGCAGCCCGCCCTACGCGGCGGGAGGTGAGAGCACTGTCGAACTCATGACTGCCACCTTAGAGGGGACGCCGCATCGGCGCCCACAGCAGCAGGATCGCGCGGCGACGAACCAGCGCATCATGGGGTAATGGTTGGTGTGCGGATGACCCGCGGTTCCGACGATGTGCGGGCCTGGCTCGGTGGCCACGTCCTGCAGCGCGTCGCCGGTCCGCAGGGCCCTCGCCGGCGGGAACAGATCTTCGAGGCCGAGGGTGAACGCTGGTTCGGCGAGGATCGGCCGATCCGCCGTGTGCACGCGGACGCGGCGATGTTCGTCGGTGGGCTGCGCGCGCTGCTGCTGCAGTCGCTGCACCCGCTGGCCATGGCCGGCGTGGCGGGGCACTCGGACTTTCGGCGTGACCCGTGGGGCCGGCTGCAACGCACCAGCTTCTTCCTCGCGGCGACGACCTTCGGGCCGGCCGAGGAGGCCGAGCGGGCCGTCGCCCGGGTCCGCGGGGTGCACCGGCAGGTCCGCGGGGTGGCACCCGACGGGCGCCCCTACGCCGCCGGCGACCCGCACCTGCTGCGCTGGGTACACGTAGCCGAGGTGGACAGCTTCCTCGCCGCGTTCCAGCGCTACGGCACCGGCGGCCCGCTGGACGCCGACGAGCGCGACGCCTACATCGCCGACGCCGCAATCGTCGCCGACCGGCTCGGCGCCGCCGACCCGCCGCGTACCGAAGCGGAGCTGGCGCGAGCCCTGCGCGAGTTCCGCCCCGAACTCGCCGGCACCCCCGAGGCCCGAGCCGCCGCCCGCTACCTGCTGCTGCAGGCGCCGCTACCACTGGTGGCGCGGCCCCCTTACGGCGCGCTGGCGTCGGCGGCCGTGGGACTGATGCCCGCCTGGAGCCGCTGGCCGCTACGGCTGCCGTACCTGCCCGCGGCGGAGGCGACCGTCGGCCGCCTGGCCGGTCACGGCATCGTCTCGGCCATCCGCTGGGCCACCCGCCCAGCGCCGGCATCACCCGGAGCCGACCCCGGCCGGCGAGATACCTCGTGACCGATCCGGTCGCCCCGACTCCGGCCACCGGCAACTGCCGGCGCCCCAGGGCCGTGGTCCGCCATGTAGATCTGGCACGAGCGGGTGTCGGCAGGCAGACGGACGTGCTCGGCGACCGGGTCTCCCAGGCCAGAGGGCACTTTCTCGTTCACCACACCGATCACCGGACAAACCCGACGGTGCATCCAGGCTCAGGCGTCCGTGGTGGGGAAGGTGACCACCCGGTCGAGGTTGGCCAGCGACTTCTCCAGCATCGTCAGCGGCACCACCGGCCAGCTCACGCGGGCCTTCCACTTCTCCGACACGCCGCTCCAGTCGCAGTAGGAGGTGACGTCGGTGGTGTGGTCGTCGACCGGCGCGAGGGTGTAGCCGTAGACGTGGCCGATCGGGGGGTGGTCGATGCCGCCGACCGTCCACTCGACCAGGGCATCCGGCTCGATGCGGGTGACGACGTTGCGAACGCGGTACTTGCCCATCGGAATGTCGCCGAGTGGCTCGCGGTCCATGTCCATCTCGAAGGCGTCGCCGGCGCTCGTCACGCGCCGGGCGTCCCCGGCGGCCACGAGCATGCCCGACCCGTCGATCTTGACGTGCCCGGCGGGGTCCGTGACGAGCTCGAAGATCCGCCCGGTCGGGGCGGAGATCCGGCGGGTGGTGGAGATGCGCTGCTCATCGGCCACGGGTGTTCCTTCGTGTCGAGGCGGATCCGGAGGGATCCGGATGGATCAGGGGTGCCGTGCCGCCGGCCGCGACCGCGGATATGCGGTGATCCGAGTCACGCCCTTACGTTGTATATGCCGCGACTGGTCGGCGCTCAACCGATATCGGCGCCGATGGCCGGCGGCCCGCCTCCGCGGCTCTCCAGCAGCGGGGTTCATCTCCACGTATTACCGTGTGCCCGGCAGTGGCGTTCTGCCAGCCTTGTCGTCCCGTGGACCTCCGGAGATCACCCATGACAGCCGACGTGTCGCCCCAGCAGAACCCGGGCGCCCGGATCGACACCTCCGTGCCGCACTCGGCGCGGATCTGGAACCACTGGCTGGGCGGCAAGGACTCCTATTCGGTGGACCGGGTGGCCGGCGACGAGTACCTCAAGGTCTTCCCCGGCATCGCCGAGCTGGCCCGCGCCTCCCGCGGCTTCCTCACCCGGTCGGTGACCTGGCTCGCCACCGACGCCGGCATCCGCCAGTTCCTCGACATCGGCACCGGCCTGCCCACCGCCGACAACACCCACGAGGTCGCCCAGCGGGCCGCGCCCGACTCCCGGATCGTGTACGTGGACAACGACCCGCTGGTGCTCGTCCACGCCCGCGCGCTGCTCGTCGGCACCTCGCAGGGCGCCACCGACTACCTCGAGGCCGACCTGCGCGACCCGGCCGCCGTCCTGGCCGGCGCCGCGCGCACCCTCGACCTCGACCGGCCGGTCGCGCTGATGCTCATGGGCGTGCTGGGCCACATCGCCGACGACGCGGAGCTGCGCCGGATCCTCGACGCCCTGCTGGCCCCGCTCGTCCCCGGCAGCTACCTCGTCAGCTACGACGGCACCCTGCCCGCGGGCGGCGGGGAGTTCGACGCCGCCCAGGACGAGTACAACGACAGCGGCGCGGTGCCCTACATCCTGCGCACCCCGGAGCAGCTCGCCCGCCGCTTCGACGGCCTCGAACTCATGCCGCCCGGGGTCGTCCCGCACACCCACTGGCGGCCCGCCGCCACCCCCGATGGCAGCCTTCCCCCCGCCGTCGACGGCTACTGCGGCGTGGCCCGCAAGTCCTGACGGGCGAGGTCAGCCGAGGCGGACGGCGAGCAGGGCGATGTCGTCCTCGGTGTCGGAGTCGCGGCCCAGCGCGGCCAGCGCCCGGTCGCAGACCTCCTCGGGGGTGCCGTGCGCCGCCGCCCCCGCCCGCAGCAGCTCCATCCCCTCGTCGACCGGTCGGCGGCGGTCCTCGACCAGGCCGTCGGTGAAGAACAGCAGGGTGCTGCCCGGCTCCACCGTCAGCTTCGTCTCGGGGTAGTCCGGCAGGCCGGCGGTCAGCGGCGGTCCGGGTTCGACGAGCAGGTAGCGGGCCGGTTCCCGCGGGGGGATCAGCAGCGGGGGCAGATGCCCGGCGGAGGCGAGGACGAGCTGGCCGTCGACGGGGTCGAGCAGCGCGAACGCCGCCGTCGCGATCCGACCCTGCTCGAGCCGGTTGGCCGCGGCGTCGAGCAGGGCGAGTACAACCGCGGGGCTGGTCTGGGCGACCGCGTGCGCGCGCACCGCGGCGCGCAGCTGGCCCATGATCGCCGCCGCGTGGATCCCATGGCCCATGACGTCACCGATGACCAGCGCGATCCGGCCGTCGTCGAGGGGCAGCACGTCGTACCAGTCGCCGCCCACCAGCGCCCCGGCGCTGCCGGGCAGGTAACGCCAGGCGAAGGCGAGCCCGGGGAGCTCGGGCAGGCGTTGGGGCAGCAGACTGTGTTGCAGCGTGACCGCGGTCAGCCGCTCCTGCTCGTACTGGCGGGCGTTGCCGATCGCCACCGTCGCCCGGTCGACGAGCTCGGCGACCACCCGTTGCTCGTCGTCCTCGTAGGCCCGCCCCTCGGCGGCGGCGAGGCCGACCGCCGCCACCGGCCGCCCGCCGAGCACCATCGGCAGGGCCAGCCGCGTGCCGTCCGGGGAACGGGCCGGCCGGCCGGTGCGCAGCGCCTGCGTCATGCCCCCACCGTCGGGGAAGCCCTGGCTGGCGGCGACGATCTCCACGCCGCCGTCGTCGTCGAACCGGCACGCCGCCGCCTGCCCCGCATGCCACGGAACGAGCAGGCTGACCAGGTGCTCCAGGATGCGCCGGGTGTCCAGGGTGGAGGTGAACAGGTCGGTGGCGGCGGCGAACAGCGCGGTGCGTTCCCGGGCATCCCGCTCGACGGTGAACAGCCGGGCCCGTTCCAGTGCCAGCGCGGTCTGCGTCGCCAGGGCCTGGACGAAGGCCCGCTCGTCGTCGTCGAACAGGCGGGAATGGTCGAAGGAGAACCGCAGGGCACCGAGGGTACGGTCCCCGACGAACAGGGGCAGCACGCACATCGACACCGCCGTGGGTTCAAGCTCGGCGAGGTCGGGATAGCGGTGGTCGCGCTCGCGGCGCGACTCCAGCCACACCGGCTCGCCGCCACGCAACGCATCCGTCGCCGGCAGCCGGTCGTCGAGCCGCTCGGCGCGCAGCGCCGCGATCATGCTCTCCCCGTAGCCGACAGACCCGGGGATGGCCAGCCGCCCGGCGCCCTGCGGGATCAGCAGCACGCCGCCGCTGGCGCCGAGGGCCTTCGCGCCCTGCGAGACGACGGCGGCGGCGACCTGCTCCGGGGTCGTCGCGCGGGCCAGGGCGGCGGTGACCCGTTGCAGGCGGGCGGAACGCTCCGCGATGCGCTGGGAGGCGACGACCACGTCGAGGGTGTCCAGCAGGTACTGCTCGAAGCTGCGGGTCGTCACCGTGCCCTCGCGGCGTTCGGCGGCGTGCAGCTGCTCGACCAGCGAGCCGATGTACCACCGCCGGAACGCCACATGCTGCGGCGGTGACTCGACGGTGAGCAGCCTGGCGGCGCGCGCGTAGTCCTCGATCTCCTCCAGCGCCGCCAGGTACTGCTCGGCGTCGGCCGCCGTGCTCAGCGGGAGGACCAGCTCCAGCGGGGTGCGCGGCCGCCCGGCCGACGCGGCCGCCAGCGCCTGCCGTTTGATCGCCTGGCGGGGCCCGGCGAAACGCGTCGTGACCGTCCCCAGTAGTTCGGCGAGCCGCTCCGGCACCGCCGCGCTGGCACCGGACGCCGCGCCGCCCGCGGCCAGCGCGAACTCCCGCACCAGGCCGTCGACGTGGTGCTTCGCCCCGAGCAGCAGATCGGTGGGCACGTCGCCGAGACGGACCAGGTGCCCCGGTGACGACGTGGGCTGCCCGCTCGCGGACAGGACGATCGTGCCGACTCCACGCAGGCCGCTCATGCCCCTGATCCCGACAGCCTGATCCCCCGCCGGAGAAGTCCGTGCGGGGGGAGTCCGGGT
>NZ_JAMPTM010000268.1 GCF_025403375.1 Frankia gtarii | reverse complement strand
ACCCTGGCGGACGCGCCCACCCTGGCGGACACGGCGACCTCGGCGGGCGCGGCGACCCCGACCGCCGAGCCCACCGCGACTGTCCCGTCCGCCGCATCGACCCCGACTGCTGCGTCGTCCACCCCGGTTGCCGCGTCCACCCCGGCCGCGTCCGGGTCCGCTGCCGGCTCGCACGTGAGTGGATCCGCCGCGGCGACGCCCGCGGTGGCGGGGGAGGCCCGATGACCGAGCTGTTGCGCACCGAGTCGATGAGCGTCGTCTACGGCGGCCTGCACGCCGTCAACGGCCTGGACCTGCGGGTCGACGAGGGCCGGCTGGTGGGGCTCATCGGCCCCAACGGCGCCGGGAAGACGAGCTTCATCGACGGCATCTCCGGCTTCACCCGGACCCAGGGTGCGATCTACTTCCGCGGCAAGCGCGTCGACCGCGAGCCGGCCCACCGCCGGGCCCGCCTGGGCCTCGGCCGTACCTGGCAGTCGCTGGAACTGTTCGAGGACCTCACCGTCCGGGAGAACCTCCAGGTCGGCGCCGAGCGGCAGACGGTCGGCGGGTTCCTGCTCGACCTGGTCCGTCCCGGCCGCCGCCGCGACCAGTCCGACGTGGACTGGGCGCTGGACGTCCTTGGCATCGCCCACCTCGCCGACCGGCTGCCCACCGAGATCAGCCACGGCCAGCGCAAGCTGGTCGGCGCCGGGCGCACCCTCGCCGCCCGTCCCGCGCTGATCTGCATGGACGAGCCGGCCGCGGGCCTGGACACCACCGAGTCGGAGCAGTTCGGCCGCCGGCTGCGCCGCATCGTCGAGGCCGGCGTGTCGATCCTGCTCGTCGACCACGACATGGGGCTGGTGATGGGGGTGTGCGACGAGCTCTACGTCATCGAGTTCGGGACGAGGATCGCCCACGGCACGCCGGCGGAGGTCGTCGCGGACGAGAAGGTCCGGGCCGCCTACCTCGGCACGAAGGCGGGGACATGAGCGCGCTGCTGGAGATCGACGGCCTGTACTCCGGCTACGCCGGCGTCGCGATGGTCCGCGACCTGAACCTGACCGTGCACGCCGGGGAGATCGTGGCCCTGCTGGGCCCGAACGGGGCGGGCAAGACCACGACGCTGCTGACCACCTCGGGCCTCAACCCGGTGATGAAGGGCGACATCCGGGTCTTCGGCCGCTCGATCCGGGGCCGCCCGGCGCACCGGGCACCCCGCGAGGGGCTCGCCCACGTGCTGGAGGACCGCTCGCTGTTCTACCAGCTCACGGTGGCCGAGAACCTCCGGCTCGCCGCCGCGCGCAGCCGGGGCGACCTCGACCAGGCGCTGTCGTACTTCCCGGCACTGGAGCCGCTGCTGGGCCGGCGGGCGGGGCTGCTCTCCGGCGGCGAGCAACAGATGCTGGCCATGGCCAGGGCGCTGACTTCGAAGCCACGCCTGCTGATGGTGGACGAGATGAGCCTCGGTCTCGCCCCCGTCATCGTCGAACGCCTGCTGCCGGTGCTGCGTCGCATCGTCGACGACACCGGCGCCGGGGTGCTGCTCGTCGAGCAGCACGTCCACCTTGCCCTCGAGGTCGCCGACCGGGCCGCCGTGCTGGTCCACGGGGATCTGGTCGCCAGCGGCACCACCGCGGAGATCGCCGGGCGCGCCGCCGCCCTCGAATCGACCTACTTCGGCGCCGGTGCCGAGACCGGCGCCGAGACCGCCCCTGACACCGAAGCCGTCATCGACGCCGACGCTCACACCGGAGCAGGCGCCCGCCCCGACGGTCCGGAAGCCGACCTGGATGACGTGGAAGGATCACGATGAGTGAAGCCTGGATTGTCGACGGCGTGCGGTCACCCCGCGGCAAGGGCCGGCCCACCGGCTCACTGCATCACGTGCATCCGCAGGAGCTGCTCGGCCAGCTCCTGCGCACGCTCGCCGACCGCGTCGGCGTCGACCCGGAGCTCGTCGACGACGTGGTGATGGGCAACGGCAACGCCGTCGGCGACCACGGCGGCGACGTCGCCCGGATGGCGGTGCTCGCGGCCGGCTGGCCGCAGACGGTGTCGGGCGTGACGCTGAACCGGTGGTGCGGGTCCGGTCAGCAGGCCGTCACCTTCGCGGCGACGGGCGTGGCGTCCGGCCACCAGGGGCTCGTGTTCGCCGGCGGCGTGGACGTGATGTCGCGCTGGCCCGCCGAACAGGGGCCGATGGACTTCTCGGCCGGCAACCCGGCGGTGCGGGCCAGGTTCCCGCAGGTCCCCCAGGGGGTGTCCGCCGACCTGATCGCGACGATCGAGGGGTTCACCCGCGACGACGTCGACGCGTTCGCCGCGCGCAGCCAGCAGCGCGCCGCCGCCGCGATCGAGCAGGGCCACTTCGCCCGCAGCGTGGTGCCCATCGTCAACGCCGACGGCTCCGTTGCCCTCGACCACGACGAGCATCCCCGGCCCGGCACCACGCCGGAGTCGCTGGCGAAGCTGGCCCCGTCGTTCGCGGCCCTCGGACGCGCGGTGTTCACCGACTACGGGTACGACCGGGCCTTCGGCGAGATGGTCCGCGACGTCTACCCGGACGTCAAGGAGGTCGACTACGTCCACCACGCCGGCAACTCGTCGGGCATCGTGGACGGCGCGGCCGTGCTCGCGATCGCCTCGCCCGAGTTCGCCCGCGCGCACGGCCTGCGCCCGCGGGCCCGGGTGGTGATGAGCGCGGTCGTCGGCGCGGAGCCGGTCATCATGCTGACCGCGCCCGGCCCGGCCTCGCGCCGCTGCCTGGCGCGAGCCGGGATGACGGTGGACGACATCGACCTGTGGGAGATCAACGAGGCGTTCGCCGCGGTCCCGCTGAAGACGATGCGCGACCTCGAGCTCGATCCCGAGAAGGTCAACGTCAACGGCGGGGCGATCGCGCTCGGCCATCCGATCGGCGCGACCGGCGGCATGCTCCTGCAGACCGCCCTCGACGAGCTGGAACGCCGCGATCTGTCGACCGCGCTCGTCACGATGTGCACCGGCGGCGGCATGGGCACCGCGACCATCATCGAGCGGATCTGACCGCGCCGAGCAGGTCCTGACGCGCAGATCAGAGCCGGACGACAGCGCCGCAACGGCGATCAGTAGGTGTGGAGGCAGACGATGGGCAGGATCCTCGAGGGCATCAAGGTCGTGGAAGTGGCGCTGTTCGGCTTCGTGCCGTCGGCCGGCGCCGCGCTCGCCGACTGGGGCGCGGACGTCGTCAAGATCGAGCATCCCGAGACCGGCGACCCGGTCCGGGCGCTGTCGTCCTACGGCTTCGGCCCCGGCGACGGCGGCGTCACGACGCTGTGGGAGGTGTTCAACCGCGGCAAGCGGGGCGTCGGCATCGACATCGCCACCCCCGACGGCCTGGAACTGCTGATGTGCCTCATCGACGAGGCGGACGTGTTCATCACCAGCTTCATGCCCTCGGCCCGGGAACGACTCGGCATCGACGTCGACCAGGTCCGGGCGCGCAACCCGCGCATCATCTACGGCCGCGGCACCGGCCAGGGGCCCGACGGTCCCGACGCGGACAAGGGCGGGTTCGACGGCATCTCCTACTGGAGCCGGTCGGGCGCCAGCACCGCGTCGGTCCCGCCGGGCTACGACTTCCCGATCCTGCTGCCCGGCCCCGCCTACGGCGACATCCAGAGCGGGATGTTCCTGGCCGGCGGCATCGCCGGGGCGCTCTACCAGCGGGAGCGGACCGGCCAGGGCAGCGTGGTCGACGTGTCGCTGTTCGGCGCCGGGCTGTGGGCGATGCAGGCCTCCATCGCCGGCGCCGCGGCGATCGGCGCGGACAACATCGCCCAGCTCGCCCGGCGCCGCCCGCCGAACCCGCTGACGAACCTGTACCGGACGGCCGACGGTCACTTCTTCGTGCTCGGGATGTTACAGGCCGACCGCTACTGGGCCGGCCTGTGCGCGGTGCTCGGTCACCCGGAGTTGGCCGCCGACGAGCGGTTCACCACCCTGGCCCTGCGCACCGAGCACGCCGAGGCGTGCGTCGCGGCCCTCGATGCCATCTTCACCGCCATGACCTACGACGAGCTGGTCAAGGCCCTCGACAGCCAGGAGGGCCAGTGGGCGCCGGTCGCCGTCCCCGGTGACACCCTGACCGACCCGCAGGCGCTGGCCAACGGCTACGTCCAGCAGGTCGACTACCCGAGCGGCGCGCGCCTGCCGCTGGTTCCGGTGCCCGCCCGTGTCGACGGCGACCTGCCCACACTGACCCCGGCGCCCACCCTCGGGGAGCACACCGACGAGGTCGTCCTGGCGCTCGGCCGCTCCGAGGAGGAGCTCATCAACCTCAAGATCGCCGGTGTGATCTCCTGATGACCGCCGTCACCCACGGGGTCGACACGGGCGTGCTGCGCGCGCTGCTGGCCGCGGGACATGCCCCCGCCCTCACCGAGGCCGCCTCCGCGCCTCCCGACGCTGCCCTCGCCGAGGCCGGCATCGTCGACCTGCACCGGCTCAAGGGCGGCTACTCCCGCGAGATGTGGTCGTTCGACGCGGTGACCCGGGACGGCGCCGTGCATCCGCTGATCCTGTGCGCCGACTCGGCCGCCGGCGTCGTCGGCGCGGGCGGGCAGACCCTCGGCCGGCCCGCGGAGGCTGCCCTGCTGCACACCCTGCACGCCGCGGGCCTGCCGGTGCCCGACGCGGTGGCCAGCGGCGACGGCGCCCAGGGGGGACCCGGCGGGGAACTCGGCCGCCCGTACCTGGTGATGGAGCGGTGCAGCGGCACGGCCGCGATCGGCCCGCTGCACCGCGACCCCTGGTACGTGGAGCACCGCGCGGAACTCGCCGCCTGGTTCGCCGCGACGCTGGCGGCGATCCACGGCGCCGACGTGCCGGCGGACATCCTCGGCGGCCGCCCGGACCCGGCGCGGGTCGCCGGCCGGGAGCTGGCCCGGTGGAGCGGCGAGCTGCGCGCGACCCCCCAGGCGCAGACGGCTGTGCTGGACCGCGCGCTGGCATGGCTCGCCGCGAACCCCCCGCCGCCACCCACGCGAGTCACCCTGCTCCACGGCGACTACCGGACCGGCAACATCCTGCACGGTCACGGCGACGGCGGCCCCAGCGGGCTGCGCACGGTGCTGGACTGGGAGATGGCCCATGTCGGGGACCCGCTGGAGGACCTTGCCTGGGCGCAGCTCGTCTGCTGGCGGGTCGGCACCGGCCGGGTCGGCGGCCTGGTGGACCTGGCGCGCTGGCCGGAGCTCTACGGCGCCGCCGCCGGCTGGGAGCCGGACCTCGCCGCCCTGCGGTGGTGGGAGGTGCTGGGCTCGGTGAAGATGGCCTGCCTGGTGTGGCGGGCCGCCGAGGGTGTCACCGCGCCTGCCGAGCGCGCCCTGCTGGAACGCCTCTTCGCCGACCTGGGCACGGAACTCGACCGTCGCCTGCTGCCGCCCGACCGGCGTCCCGTCGGGCCGCGGCCGGCGGCGGCCCCCCGACCGGAGCGGCCGGTTCGGCCGGAGAGAAAGCCCGGGCTGGCTGAACCGCCTGGACGGCCACGGACGGATGGAGAGCAACGATGACCGACGGTGGGCTGCGGGCCGAGGTGGGGCCCGCAACGGAGTCGTTCGAGGTGCGGGGGGTGCGCAACGGCAGCATCGTCACGGTCGTCTGGGACCGGGGCGTGCTCGACGGCGACCCGCCCACCATCGATCTCGTCGAGGTCGAGGCCGATCTCGTCGCGGAGTCCCGGCGCGATCCGTTCCAGCTTCGAGGTGACGGGAACGCCGTGACCGCGACCGCGACCGCGGTCACCGTGGACGATCCCGAGTCCGCGCTCGCCCTCGTGGTCCGCACCCTGGACCGAGTCGTCCAGGTGACGACGCCGGCGCGACCGCGCCCGTCGAGCGGGCGAAGCCGCTAGGGCAACGCCTCGGGAGTCCCCTTCCGGTATTCGGTGACGGAGTGTGATGCCAGACGGCATCCGCCTCGCCGCCGGACGCCACACCGCCCCGCGAGGCGGGGTTGTGCCTGGGAACGGGGCAACCTGTTCCTTCGATGCCCGCCTCAGCTACACCGCCGGATATCACGGAACGTGATAGCAGGACGGGAAAGGGACTTCTGAGGCACTGCACCAGCAGCCGGGAGACGACACAAGGCCCGGGCACCCAACGGTGCCCGGGCCTTGTCAGGGCCGGTGGCCGGCGGCACCGGCCGGGCCATGGGGCTCCGGCCGGGCGGGGCGGCTCAGGCCAGGTCGTAGAGCTTCATGGCGTTGTCCTGCAGGATCTTGCGCAGCACGTCGTGCGGGAGGTCGCCGAGCTTGTCGTTGATGAACTGCCGGGGCGGCAGCGCCGAGCTCACCGGCCCCGGGGACATGCTCGTCGGGTGCGGGAAGTCGGTCTCGTACAGGATGTTGTCGGCGCCGACGTAGTCGATCGCCGCGCGCAGCGTGGGGCCGTGCTCGAACCAGAAGCAGGCGTAGATCTGGCGGCGGAAGTACTCGCTGGGCAGCAGGTCGTACTCGGGGTGCTCCTTGGCGACGCCGCACTCGGTCCACATCCAGTCCAGCGCCTGCAGGGTGAACGGCACCCAGCCGACGCCGCTTTCCACCGAGACGAACTTCAGGTCGGGGAAGCGGTGGCACACGCCCGCGCCGATGAGGCTGCCCACCGTGCGGGCGTTGCCGAGGAAGAACGTCATCGGGAAGGTGGCGTAGTTGGCGTGGACGCCGGCCGAGGGATGCAGCAGCTGCGGCATCGTGGTGTCCCCGCTGCCGATGTGGAAGTTGACCGACAGGCCCATCTCCTGGGCCGCGGCCCACAGCCGGTCCCAGTGCGGGTCGGTGAGCATGGGGGAGCCGAAGTCCTCGGGCGCCTGGGAGAACACCAGGCCCTTGTGCCCGAGTTCCGCGCAGCGCTTCATCTCCGCGATCGACAGGTCGATGTCCCAGAACGGCACCGCCATGACCGGGACATAGCGCTCCGAGACCCGGCGGAAGTCCGCCAGCCAGTCGTTGTACGCCTGTAAGAGCAGCAGCGCCAGCTCCATGTCGCCGAAGTCGGTGTAGCGCCCGGCGCCGAAGCCGGCGACGTTCGGGTAGAGAACCTCGGCGTGGATGCCGTACTCGTCCATGATCTCCAGGCGGCCCTCGGGCTGCCAGATGCGCGGGTCGACCATGTCGAGCTGGGCGGGGAACTTCGGCGGCGGCTCCTTCCAGCCGGCGATGGCGAGACCGGCGGCCGGGCTGAGCACCTTGCCGCCGGCGATCCACCACTCGATGCCGTTCGCGTCGCGTTCGACGTGGGGCACGCGGTCGCCGTACTTCGACGGGACCCGGGACGTCCACAGGTCGTAGTGCTCCACGACGTGGGTGTCGCAGTCGATGACCTTGAGGTCGAGTTCGTCGATGAGATCCACGATGTACCCCTCACGCGGGACCGGGAACGCGCCCAGTCGGGACGGTGCGCACTACCTGCACGGGACGATAGGTGAGACGCAGATTACAGTCAACTGACGGGTCGAATAAATTCGGGCCGGGTCGGAGGGGCCGGCTGGCCGTCGAGCGGACTGTCGGGCGGGCCGTCGAGCGGGCCGTTGGTCAGGGTTGCCGGCAGGGTCGTCGATTAATTCGATCGACCGGTGGACTAAATTATTGTGGGGTCGTACGGTGCTCCCACTCGTCGGCCACTGGGGGCTGGCGCAGGTGGGAGGCGGTACCGGTGAGAGGTCGATCTGTGGCGGGGGCGTTAGCGCTCAGTTCCCTGCTCTTAGCCGCGGCGTGTTCGTCGTCGGGTTCGTCCGGGGGCACCGCGAACGGTGCCGGCGGTGCCGGCACCGGGGAGGTGAGCTCCGCGCCCGTCGCCAACAGCGACAACAATGCCTGGGCGCTGCGCTACACCGGTGGCACGGCCGGCGCGGCGAAGGGCACGCCGTACAAGATCGGATTCGTCAGTCAGGACACCTTCCTGCCGTCCGCGACGCAGGGCGCGCGGGCCGCGGTGGCCTACGTCGACGCCGAGCTCGGCGGCGTCGGCGGCCGGCCGATCCAGCTGGTCTCCTGCTCGGTCAACGTGCCGGAGGACGCCGCCCGCTGCGGCGCTCAGATGGCCAACGACGCGTCGCTGTCCCTGGTGATCGTGGGCGGCCTCAGTGTCGGCAACAAGGAGTTCTACGACGCCGTGGGCGGGCGCAAGGCGATCCTCATCGGCAACGCCCTGGCCAGCGAGGACTTCGTGACGACCCGCGGCGTCGCCTACACCGCCGGCTCGCCCGGGGTGCTGATGGGCATGGCACGCTTCGCCGTGGAGGAGCTCAAGGCCCGCACGGTGGCCGGCATCGTCCCGGACACCCCCGCCGGCCGCGCCGCCGCCCAGCAGCTCGTGAAGCCGATCCTGGACGCCGCCAAGGTGAAGTTCCGGCCGGTGTTCATCAGCCTGCAGGCCACCACCCCGGACCTGACCACGGCGCTACAGGCCAGCGGAGCGGGCAGCGCCGACGCGCTGATCACCGCCTTCCCGCCGAGCAGCTGCATCAGCATGTACGACGCGATCCGCTCGCTCGGCATCAAGCCCAAGGTGATCACGACCGACCAGTGCGCCGACGTGCCCGTGCGTGCGCACCTCAAGAGCGTCGGAGCCGCCGACACCGTGCCCGACGGCTGGTACTACGCCAACTACGGTTACAACTTCGACCTGCCCGACGTCGACTCCGGGATGAAGACCTACCAGTACGCGGCGTCGAAGTACGCCAAGCCGCTGGGCAGCGCCCCCGTCGAGCTGCGCGGCTTCAGCGGGCCGACGTTCGGCACCGTGATGACCGCCGCCAAGATTGTCAATCAGCTCGGCGTGGACAAGGCGACGTCCTTCGACGTCGTCGACCGCGCGCTGCGCGGCTTCACCGGTCCGGCGATGCTCCAGGTCGGCCCGCTCAAGTGTGGCCAGGCGCCGTTCGTCGCCGTCTGCGGTCACCAGATCGGCGTCGACCAGTACACCGGCGGCAAGTGGACGAGCGTCCGCGACGGGCTCAACGACAAGCCGGTCAACCTGCTGGCCCCGGTGAGCTGACCCCGCCTACCCCGCCG
>NZ_JAMPTM010000267.1 GCF_025403375.1 Frankia gtarii | reverse complement strand
GGGTGGCGGGCGACGGTGGTGTGGTCGGGTCGGTGTCGGCGGAGGGCGCCGCAGCGGCACCGACGGGTCCGGTCGCGCCGCCCGCCGTCTCGCGGTCCGTCGCCGGACGGTCGGGCTCGGCCGCGCCCGCCGCGGACGGCCGCGGTTCGCCCTGGCCCGGCGTCGGCGGGTGCTCAGCCATCGCTGCGGGGCGGGTCGGGCACGAGCGCCGCGTGTTGTTGGACGAAGTCCAGACTGCCTTTGAAGATTGTTTCCTTGTCGTTGTCGAGGGTTGCCACATGCCAGCTGTCCGGCAGCAGCCGTTCCTCGATCGGCGCGCGGACCCCGGCCAGCAGGATCGCGCCCGAGCTCGGCTCCACCACGTGGTCGACGACGCTGCGGTACGCGAGCACCGGACAGTCGATCCGCCCGAGGTCGCCGCGGGTGACCTCCCACAACTTGCGCAGCGACGCGAACGGCAGCAGCGGCACCCGGTCGTAGCCGACCTCGGGCACCCCCTTGGCCTTCACGTCGCCGGCGACGCCGCGCACCGCCGGGATGAATCGGCCGAGCAGCGGGGCGAGCGCGGCCTGGCGCCGCTCGGTGGACAGACTCGCGTTCACCGTGACCACGCCGGCGACGTCGGAGCCGTGCTCCTCGGCCAGCCGCAGGGTCAGGGTTCCACCCATCGACAGGCCCATGACGAACACCTGCTCGCAGTCCGCGCGCAGGCGCAGGAACGCGCCCTGCACGGTGGCGTACCAGTCGGGCCAGGTGGTGGGGAGCATGTCCTGCCAGCGGGTGCCGTGACCCGGGAGCAGCGGGCAGGAGACAGTGAGCCCGGCGGCGGCGAGAGCCTCGCCCCAGGGCCGCATGCTGCCCGGAGAGCCGGTGAATCCGTGGACCAGCAGGACGCCCACCGGCCCACCCGCGAACTGGAACGGCTCGGCGCCAGGTAGGACGGCTGTGCCGGTGGAGCCCGCCATCGTGTATCCGCCCTTCGTGCCCTGCGTCCGCCCGCGTGCCACATCGCGGGGCGGCGCGGAAGGAAAGCGCCGGTAAACGTATGCTCGCACGGTCCGCGGGTTGAGGCCACGGTCGTGCGTATCTCGCGGTCTTGCATATGTCGTCGGAATGTCAAGGGTTCGTTCGGACCGAGAACACCCCCACTGGGATGGTATAGGCGCGAGGCTGCCGGCGCGCGCCTGGCGAGCTCCCGCCGCCGGCGGCGGCGGGCCGGGTGCCGCGGGCCCACAGTGGGCCGTGTCGGCGTTAGATGGACACAGGAGGCCGCCGCTGCTCAGGCTCGAGGGCGGCTCGGTGTCCGTCGGTGCTCGTGGCCGGGCGGCATCCGCCGCGCGGCCCGCGTACCGTCGCAGTCCGCCGGTCGCAGTCCGCCGGTCGCGGAGCGCCGCCGCGCTCCACTGGGCGGGCGGTGAGATGCTCGGGTCTGATGTGATCGGTCTCGGCGGATGTGATGACGGGCGGCCCGGTCACGGCCGCCCTGGCGGGCGTCGTCTCACGGCGGTGACCAGGTGGGAGCTGTCTTGTTCTACTGGGTGCTCAAGGTGGTCCTGGCTCCGGTCCTGCGAGTGTTCTGGCGTCCATGGGTGGAGGGTGCCGAGAACATCCCCGCGCAGGGCCCCGCGATCCTCGCCGGAAATCATCTGTCGTTTCTGGACCACTTCTTCCTGCCGCTGGTGATCCCCCGGCGGGTGACCTTCCTGGCCAAGAGCGACTACTTCACCGAGGCCGGCGTCAAGGGATGGTTCAAGCGCGTGTTCTTCAGCGGCGCCGGCCAGATCCCGATCGATCGCAGCGGCGGCAAGGCGAGCGAGGGCGCGCTGCGTTCCGGCGTGCGTGTCCTGCGTCAGGGCCGGCTGATCGGCATCTACCCGGAGGGCACCCGCTCGCCCGACGGTCGCCTCTACCGCGGCAAGATCGGCGTTGCCCGGATGGCCCTGGAGGCCGGCGTGCCGGTGATCCCGATCGCGATGATCGGCACCTTCGAGGTGCAGCCGCCCGGCCAGCTGGTACCGAAGATCCGCCGGATCGGGATGCGGGTCGGCCAGCCCCTCGACTTCTCCCGCTACGCCGACATGGCGGACGACCGGTTTGTGCTGCGGTCGATCACCGACCAGATCATGTACGAGCTGATGGCCCTGTCCGGCCAGGAGTACGTGGACATGTACGCCAAGCGGGCCAAGGAGGAGATGGCCGCCGCCCGCGGCGCCGCGGGCGGCTCGGGCGCTGCGGACGGCGCCGCTGGCACCTCGGTGCGGGGCGGGCGGCCCGTGCCGGCGGCGGTAGCGGTGGCGGGGACTGCCGAAGGGTCGGCCGCGGCGGGCGGCGAACGCCCGTCCCGTCCCGTGGTCGCGCCGACCCAGCCGCGGGTCACGGACGGCCACGCCGACCGGGCGGTCTGACCCGGCTGCCGGCAACACGGCAGGATGGTGACGTGTGTGGCGATTTCGCTCCTCTGGCAGCGGTCGAACGGTTGGACGGCGTTCGCCGGTGGCGGCGGGCTCCCGGCCTGGGTGACCTGCGGGCCGAGCCGCGTGGTGGCGCCCGCCGGCCCGCCATGCTGCTGCTCGCGCTCGGTGTTCTCGTCGGTTGCCTCGTCGCGGCGGGCCCGGCCGCGCTCGCCGGGCCCGTTCCACCCGCCGCGGTCAACGCGGCGGCACCGGGTTCCGCGGCCGGTGCCGTCCCCGCCGGCACAATCAGCCGTTCCGGGGCCTACCTGATCGACGGCGAGCGCCGCGTGGTCGTCATCCGCGGGATGACGGTGCCCGCCGGCGTCATCCCGACCACCCGTGACCTCGACAGCTGGATCGGCTACGGCTTCAGCGGCGTGCGCCTCGCGGTGCCGGTGGCCGCGGGTGGCCATTTCCCGGTCACTGCCGGCTGGCCGGCGCCCGATGCCGCCGCGGGGGCCTCCGCGGATCCCGGACTCGGGCAGGTTGCGAGCCTCGCCCGGACGTTCACCGGCCGCGGGCTGCGGGTCGTGCTGCGGCTCGTCCCCGCCGTGCGGGGTCAGGCGCTGTCGAGTGCCACGCTCGCCGCCGGCCTCGGCCGGCTGGCGACCCGGTTGCACGGCGAGCCGGGCCTGCTCGGCTACGAGGTCCCCGCCGTCGTGGGCACCGGGGGAACGCTGGCTGACGCCGTCATCGCTCAGGACTCGGTCCACCTGCTCTGGCGGGACCGCCCAGCCCCGTTCGACGCCGCGGCCACCGTCGCCGTCAATGACCCGACCGGCTATCTGGTCGGGTGGAAGGATGGCTCGTCCGCAGCCCTGCGCGGCCTGGTGGCGGCCGCCGACGCCTTCGGGTTGAGCTGGTTCTACGACGCGCCCAGCGGTGCGGGCGGGACGGTCGGCACCGACCCGCCGCCTGCCCTGGGCGGCGGGTCGCTCCAGGCCGCCCCGGCGGAGATCGTCCGCCCGTACCCGGTGGCCGTCGCAGGGACTCCCGAGTCACTGCGATTCGACGCGGCGCGAGTGCTCACCGTCACTTTCCGGACGGCCTCGCCTACCGGGAGTTCCCTGGCGGCCGGCGCGGCGACGGCCATCAGCCTGCCGGCATGGTCCTACCCGCAGGGTTACCAGGTCCAGGCCACCGGCGCGCGGGTGACCTCGGCACCGGGCGCGGGCCTGCTGTGCGTCGTGGCTGAGCCCGGGGCAGCCCGGGTCGAGGTCCGAGTCGCCCCGGCCATCGCCGGCCCCCGGGTCAGCGCGCCCGCGACCGCTGGAGCGGGCGGCTGCGCCCCCTCGCCGGGATCCGCGGCGGCGCTGCCGGGCGGTTCGGGCGCGCCCGCCGCCGCGTCTGCCCGTAGCGAGAACGACGAGGACTACTCCGGGCCGCTGCTGTTGGTGCTGCCACTGGTCGGGGCGGCCGCGGCGGCGGTGCTGCTCGCGCTCGTGCTGCGGCCGTGGCGGCGCAGGGCGGTCCGGTCGGCGCCGAACCCGGTGTCCGTGTCCGCCGATCCGCCCGGCAGGGGAGACTGAACCGGTGGGCACCCGATTCTTCTACGACACCGAGTTCATCGAGCGCCACGAGGCCGATCATCTCTGGCTGGACCTGGTCAGCATCGGCATCGTCAGCGAGGACGGCACGCAGCGCTACTACGCCGTGTCCACCGAGTTCGACCCGGCCTTCGCGGTGCCGTGGGTCCGCCGCAACGTCCTCGACCAGCTGCCGCCGCCCGCGGACCCGGCGTGGCGGTCCCGGGCGCGGATCCGCGAGGAGATCGCCGCGTTGCTGACCGCCGACGGCACGCCGGAGCTGTGGGCCTGGTACGGCGCCTACGACCACGTGGTGCTCTGCCAGCTTTTCGGGACGATGACCGATCTGCCCGCGCAGCTCCCGCGCTTCACCCGGGACCTGCGCCAGCTCTGGGAGGACGTCGGACGCCCGGCGCTGCCGCCGCCGCCGGCCAATGCGCACGATGCCCTCGCCGACGCCGTGCACAACCTGGCGCGCTGGGAGATTCTCGCCCCGCTGCGCGCCCGTATCGCCGCCGTCCCACCCTCGCGCCGCTGACGTCGCGCCGCTGACGTCGTGCCGCTGACGTCGTGCCGCTGACGTCGCGCCGCTGACGTCGCGCCGTGGTCAGCTCGCCACGCCTGGTTAGTGCGAACACGTTGCTCTGCGCGGGGCGGCCGCTACGCTGCCGCCGGCGGGGGGCCGGCGCGCTCGACAGGAGTATTCGCGATGAGGATCGGCGTACTGACCGGCGGCGGCGACTGCCCCGGGCTCAACGCGGTGATCAGGGCCGTCGTCCGCAAGGGCGAGGGCGTCTATGGGCACAGTTTCGTGGGATTCCGGGACGGCTGGCGCGGGCCGCTGACCGGTGACATGGTGCCGCTCGACACCGCGGTGGTGCGCGGCATCCTGCCGCGCGGCGGAACCATTCTCGGGTCGAGCCGCACGAATCCCTACGCCGCAGTGGATGGGCCGTCGTTGGTCCGCGAGAACCTGGCCGCCGCCGAGATCGACGCGCTCATCGCGATCGGCGGGGAGGACACCCTCGGCGTGGCCGCCCAGCTGTACGCCGAGGGGCTGCCCGTGGTCGGGGTTCCCAAGACCATCGACAACGACCTGTCCGCCACCGACTACACCTTCGGCTTCGACACCGCGGTCAACATCGCCACCGAGGCGATCGACCGCCTCCACACCACCGCGGAAAGTCACCACCGCGTGCTCATCCTCGAGGTGATGGGGCGTCACGCCGGGTGGATCGCCCTGCACAGCGGGATGGCAGGCGGTGCGAACGTCATCCTCATCCCGGAACGGCCGTTCGACTTCGACAAGGTCTGCGCCTTCGTCGAGGCCCGCTTCGCCACCCACTACTCCCCGATCATCGTCGTCGCGGAGGGCGCCACCCCGATCGCCGGCACCCTGGTCACCAAGGAGGGTGAGCTCGACGCCTTCGGCCACGTCCGCCTGCAGGGCATCGCGCAGGTCCTCGAGACCGAGATCCGCGGCCGCACCGGCCGGGACGCCCGCGCCACCGTGCTCGGCCATCTTCAGCGCGGCGGCACGCCGACCGCGTTCGATCGCTGGCTCGCGACGCGCTTCGGCCTGCACGCCGTCGACGCGGTGCACGAGGGCGACTTCGGGGTGATGGTCGCCCTGCACGGGACCCGCATCGACCGCGTCCCGCTGGCAGAGGCGACCCGTGAGCTCAAGACGGTGCCCGAGGAGCTCTACGGCGAGGCGGAGATCTTCTTCGGCTGATCGGCGCCTGCGGACCGTCGGCAGGCGCGGAGCACGCTCGGGGCTTCAACCGAAACATGTCGGCCGGTTGACCGGCTCGTATGGCGGCCGGGACCGTACCCTGTGTCTCGTGAGCGCATTGGATGTCTGGCGGACCCTCCCGGCCAAGCAGCAGCCGTCGTGGCCCGATCCCGAGGAGCTGCAGTCCGCCTACAACCAGCTTGCGGTGCTTCCCCCGCTGGTCACCGCCCCCGAGGTGCGTTCACTTACCGACCGCCTCGCGATGGTTGCACGGGGTGAGGCATTCCTGCTTCAGGGCGGCGACTGCGCCGAGACCTTCGCGGCGAACACCGCCAACAAGATCCGCGACAAGGTCAAGACGCTGCTGCAGATGGCGGTCGTGCTCACCTACGGCGCGAGCACGCCGGTGGTGAAGGTCGCCCGCATCGCCGGCCAGTACGCCAAGCCGCGTTCGGCCGACATCGAGTCGAGCACCGGCCTGCCGTCCTACCGCGGCGACGCCGTCAACGACATCGCGGCCACGGCTGCTTCCCGCCGGCCGGACCCGATGCGCATGGTCGCCTCCTACCATCAGAGCGCAATAACGCTGAACCTCGTCCGGGCGTTCGCCACCGGCGGGTTCGCGGACCTGTCGAAGGTCCACGAGTGGAACAAGGCCTTCGTGCGCGACTCGGCGGCCGGCCGGCGCTACGAGGTGATGGCGACGAACATCGAGCGGGCGCTGGCCTTCATGGCCGCCTGCGGCATCGACCTCGGCAGCGCGGCGCTGACCGGAGTGGAGCTGTTCACCAGCCACGAGGGTCTCCTGCTGGAGTACGAGCGCGCCCTCACCCGCGTGGAGGACGCCACCGGCAACCCGTACGACCTGTCCGCGCACATGATCTGGATCGGGGAGCGGACCCGGGACCTCGACGGTGCCCACGTCGACCTGCTGTCCCGGGTGGGCAACCCGATCGCCTGCAAGATCGGTCCGAAGGCCAGCCCCGACGAGGTCCTCGAGCTCGCCGAGCGGCTCAACCCGCAGCACATCCCCGGCCGGCTGACCCTGATCACCCGGATGGGCGCAGGCAAGGTCCGTGACGCCCTTCCGCCGATCATCGAGAAGGTCAACGCCGCCGGGCCGCCGGTCGTCTGGTCCTGCGACCCGATGCACGGCAACACCCGCGACGTCGGCGGCGTCAAGACCCGCCACTTCGACGACGTGCTCGACGAGGTCTTCGGCTTCTTCGAGGTGCACAAGGCCCTGGGCACCCACCCGGGCGGGCTGCACATCGAGCTGACCGGGGAGAACGTCACCGAGTGCCTCGGCGGCGCCGAGCTGATCGGCGAGGAGGATCTCGGCGGCCGCTACGAGACCGCCTGCGACCCGCGCCTGAACACCGGGCAGGCACTCGAGCTGGCCTTCCTCGTCGCCGAGATGCTCCAGCACGCGCGCGGCGAGCGCGCCGCCGCGATGCAGGAGCACCCCACCACCTGATCTGACCCGGCCCCACCGGCCCGGCCGTTTGATACCCGGCCATATCACGGTCAGATCGTGCCGAGGCCTGAGCGCGGTTTTGTGGCCTGAAACCATGCTCACCCCTCGGCATGATTATGTGCGCAGCTGGTCACGGACGGATCTCGCGGTTTAGTAACCGTGCGAACCCGACCGCGCCGTAACTGCGTTCCAACGGCTCCGACCGGTGGCAGGCGGCGCTCAGATGTCAGACGCTCGGCTCGGGGCCGCCTATCCCGTGGCAGCGCCCGGCGCCTGTGTGCCGGCCGCCGGCGCGCTGCCGGCGCTGTCGCCCGCCGACCAGCCGCCCGTGCCGGTGGAGGTGGTGCCGGTGGAGGCCGTGCCGGTGGACGCCGCAGCGTCGAGCCGTGCTGCCGGGTCCGCCCCGAGACCGGTCGCCGTGGCTCCGGCACCGCCAGCAGTGCCAGCCTCGCCAGCTGTGCCTGCCTTGTCGATCGTGCCTGCCTGGACAGCTTGGCTTGTGGTGCCTGCCTGGCCGGCTCTGTCCACGGGGGCACTCGTGGGGCTTGACGGCGGGGACGCGTTTGGTGGGTTCGGGGCCCTGACCGCCGGGACCGGCGAGGATCCGCCTGCTTGCCTGGCCAGGGCCGCGGCGCTCGGCGCGTTCGGCTGTCCCTGCGCGGTGGGCGCTGACGGCTTGGCCGGTTCGGCCGCCCGGCTTACCTCGGTCCTACCCCGACTCGCCTTCTCATCGGGGGTGCCGATGACGCCACCGGCTGGTGTCGGCGTGGTGGTTGGCTCGGCGTCGTCCTGGGACGTCGGCGCGGCGGACGGTGGGGGCTCCTGCGGGACGCGGGACGGCGCCGTCGTGAGTGTGGCGCCTGCGGGCTGCGCCGCGGCGGGGGCCGTCGCTCGTGGGAAGCGGAGGCCGAGGGCGTGGCGGAACTCGTCGATGAGGCCAAGGGTCGCCCGTGCAGCTTCGGACGTGCCGGCTGGAAGGGCGGCGAGGACGGGTGTCAGCCGATCGGACTGCTCGGTGGTGAAGGCATCCATTGTCGCCCAGGCGTCGGCGTTCCCTGTGGTGGCTCGGGCGAGCAGCACTCGCGAGCCGGCTCGCGCCTGGGCACACCAGGCCCGCAGCAGGCTGTTGACCGTGCCGGCCTCCGCATAGCGGCCGGAAGCGGCCAGGGCCGCGGACGTGGTCGACGTGGCCGACGTGGCCGACGTGGTCGACGTGGTTGTTGTGGTTGTTGTGGCCGAGCCGGCCGGTATCGCCGAGCCGGCCGTGGCGGTGGTGGCTGTTGTGGCCGAGGCGGCGGGTGCGGTGGGTGCGGCGGTTGGGGGCGACGCGGCCGGCGGAGACGGTAGAACCGGTGCGGCCGGCCGGCTGGGGGGCGGCGTCTGGATCGGTTCGACCGGGGCGACGGGCCGGACCGGTGGGAGGGGAAGACCCGTTCCGGTGATCCACAGCTGGGCGAACGGATCTGTCGGCGGGAGCAGGCTCGCGGGGCCCGACGGCGGCTGGTTGGCAGCGCCGGTGGGGCGGTCGATGCGGGCGCCCTGGCCAAGAGTGATCGTGCGCAGCTCATCCATGCGGGTACCGGCCACGTCGAGACGGGTCTTCGCCTTCGCGATCGGATCGCGCACCAGCGACACCTGAATGTTCTCGACCTGCCGTTTGACGCTGTACAGCGTCTCGCCCGGCAACGCGTCCTCCGCGCTGACGGCGAGGCCGACCAGAGCCACCGCGCAGGCGAGGGAGACAACCATCAGCGGGCGGGCGGTGCGCAGAACCCGAGCTTGCCGAGGCGAGACTCGACGCACCCTCCGCCCGGTAGCGCCCGAGCCACGGGCCATGGCGGACTGTGTCGGGT